>NZ_JASJFB010000197.1:0-9508 GCF_030065455.1 Microcystis sp. M53602_WE12
ACCTAAAATCCATTTTTAATTTAATTATAACCAGCTACTTAAAATGATGAATATTACCATCCCAAATCTCTACGATAGCGATTATCAACTTTGGTTAGAAAACACTATCAACCAATTGCGTCGGGGGGATTTTCAAGCGGTAGATTGGCAGAATTTATTAGAGGAGTTGGCAGATTTGGGAAAAAGTGAACGACGAGCATTAGAAAGTTTATTAACTCGACTCCTAGAACATTTACTGAAGTTAACTTACTGGCAATACCAACGGGATTATAATCAAGCTGGATGGAAAAAAGAAATTCGCAATTTTCGGATTCAGATCAAAAAAATTCTTAAAGATAGTCCCAGTTTAAAGTCCTATTTAAGGGAAATTTTGCAGGAATGTTATCTCGATGCTCGCAATCTGCTTATTGACGAAACCGAATTAGATGCCAGTATTTTCCCTCTGGAAGTGTTAGCTAATCTCGAGGAGATTCTCGATCAAAATTGGCTGCCGGATTGGGAAGCTATCAGCAAGGATTCTGAACAGTGCAATTAAGGGGTAAAAAATGATGAATATTACCAGGCCAAATCTCTACGATAGCGATTATCAACTTTGGTTAGAAAACACTATCAACCAATTGCGTTGCGGGGATTTTCAAGCGGTAGATTGGCAGAATTTATTAGAGGAGTTGGCAGATTTGGGAAAAAATAATCGACGAGCATTAGAAAGTTTATTAACTCGACTCCTAGAACATTTACTGAAGTTAACTTACTGGCAATCCCAACGAGATTATAATCAAGCAGCATGGAAAGGGGAAATTAGAACCTTTCGGAAACAAATCAAGAAATTACTGAGAGATAGTCCCAGTCTCAAACCCTATTTATCCGAGATACTTGAGGAATGTTACAGCGATGCTCGGGAGATAATTATTGATATAACCCAATTAGATGCCAGTATTTTCCCTCTGGAAGTGTTAGCTAATCTAGAGGAGATTCTCGATGAAAATTGGTTGCCTAATTGGGAAGCTATCAGCAAGGATTCTGAACAGTGAAATTAAGGAGTAAAAAATGATGAATATTACCATTCCCAATCTCTACGATAGCGATTATCAACTTTGGTTAGAAAACACTATCAACCAATTGCGTCGGGGGGATTTTCAAGCGGTAGATTGGCAGAATTTATTAGAGGAGTTGGCAGATTTGGGGAAAAATAATCGACGAGCGCTTAAGAGTCTCTTAACTCGACTCCTAGAACATTTACTGAAGTTAACCTACTGGCAATCCCAACGAGATTACAACCAAGCAGCATGGAAAAAAGAAATCAGGAATTTTCGCCTACAAATTGCTGATCTTTTAGAAGATAGTCCCAGCTTAAAGTCCTATTTAAGGGAAATTTTAGCAAAATGTTATCTCGATGCTCGCAATCTGATGATTGACGAAACCAGATTAGATGCCAGTATTTTCCCCGTGGAAGTATTAGCTAGTCTGGAGGAGATTCTCGCTGAAAATTGGCTGCCGGATTGGGAAGATATAAACAGCGATAAATCTTCCCAAGCGAACTAAAGATTAGCTTCACCTACCCGGTTTACAAACATTATAATCTTCGTGAGAGATAACCGCTTCTGGGACGAGGAGATTGCCGTGGTCGCGACAGATGAGGCGATAATTGCGGGTAACGGGGATACTGATAATAAAGCGATCGTGTCGCAATCGTTTACCGTGGAAATCTCGATAATTGCGGTGATCTTGCAATCCTTGCAGGATTTCCCTAGCTTTAAGTACCACATTTTTCGGTAATTCCCGCAGATCGATCGGATCTTGGGAAAAAGTGGCTTCCCAGGCATTTTTTTGACGTTTTCTTTCTTCCCAAGCGGCATCTAGTTGAGCGCAATGATGGCAGACTTGGCCATAACCCTTGTGACCACAGGGAAACTTCTTCTTTCTTCTGGACATAATACCATCTGTCTGTAAGGCTGTGAGAGAGTATTCAAAAGCGGTAAAGCTTGCTTCACTTTTGGCAGATGGAGAAGAAAGTCTTTACCTAGTGATTATCTATACTTACCAGCATACAGGGATCGATCCCTCGTTTGGCCATTGACCAGCAAGAAAGTTGATCTTGGTTAGTTGGGGCCGGCTTTTTGGATAAGACTTTTAGGCTTTTTGGCTATCAAAAAGTGCCGGTCATTGGAGTGATCAGGGGGAAAATTCAGGTAATTTTTCCCTGAAAATGGGTAAAACCCCACACCCCACAACCTACCCCCAGGAAATTTGCTCACCAGCAGGATCAAGGCTGCTTAGAATAATTCCCATTCTTGGGTTCTTAAACGTTTGAGAATGGCCAAACGGCTGCTAAAATAATTGGCGCACAGACGACTATAATCGGTTAAACGCAGGTTATTTAAGCTAATTGACCAAGACCAAATATAGGCCGCTTGGGTGAGATACTGAAGACAAGATAATTCACCATCGGTTAAAGGCACTGTTTCATCGTAGCCTTGGATGAAACCATGGCGAACCTGGCGATTTAAGCCGGATTGTAGGGAAACTTGCAGAAATTTAGCGATATCAAAAACTCGCCAACCATAACCGCACTGATCGAAATCAAATAGGGTCATCTGATTATCAGGGGTGATATGCACATTACCACTATGAGGATCGCCCCAACAAATGCTCCAATAGGGAGATTCTGTCGGTAATTTAGCGGTTTCTTCCTCTATTTCCCCAATGGTTTCTAAAACACAGTCTAGGTCGCTCGGTCGTTGGTGCAGAAAAGGTGCGATAATTTGCAGGGAATCGTCGAGAAGATATTTGAGGTTGAGGGGATGACGATAGGCTAGGGTTTGAAAATCTGCTGTCACCCGATGTAAATTAGCCACGATCGCCCCTAAATGATAGGCTTGTTCTATATCTATGTCCCCAATAGCAATTCCTCCAGGAGCATAGGGAAAAAGGACGGCGTAACGTTTCCCTTCCGGAGCCTTAATTTCTACGGATAAATCACCGTTTTTGGTGCGAATTGGCGCAGCGACGGGAACCTGAGAGCGATCGAGATAATCTAATAATTCTAACTCGAAGTCTATTTCCATTTTGCTGCGCCAATGGCAGTGAGACACTCGCAAGATGTAGGGAGTTGTCAGGGTTTCGAGGAGATACACATCACTTAAACCCCGATGCCAAAATTGACAATTTTTCGGTACATCAATCTCGTAACGAGAAAAAACTAAATCTGCTAGGGCAGCAGGAGCAAGAGTGGAGTAGAGTGTGGGAAAAGTCCATTCTCCAGTCCGAAAATTGGCAGCGGGAGAACTAGAAGGCAGTAAATTGAGCGAAGCCTGAAAAGTCGTCACGGTTCCCTCCCGATGCAAGTATGGACAACGCTCGCATCATCCTATTTCATAGCCCACATATATTACAAATTGGTTCGAGCGCTCCGTATATTTCGCTACATTCCTCTGACTTGAAAGAGGGTGTAGGGTCTGGGGTGTGGGGTGTAGGGAAAGAAACCTCTTTCATCTGTGGGGGTGAAAATTTTTTCATCGGGACTGACTCCTTACCCCACAGTTAACTTTACTTTTGTCCAACTACTTATCAGTACCCCAAAAATTAATATAGGAGCTGCTGAAAAAGTCTTTGAGTGGCAACGCTGGAAGAGTTTTTGATGCTTTAACATCTACCTACTAACCGCCGATTCTAACATAGTAATTGTTCCCCGATTAGCATCAAATTCTACTGCAATACCAATAGCTAGAGTCTCGATAATCTCCAAATGTCCGATCATCAAACCTAAACAAGCGGGAATTTTTAAGGGTTGGATGTATTCTCGGATCACTTCTTCTAAAGTCAGGGAACCATAGTCACTATCGGCGCTACAATTGCTACATTGACCGAAGATAAACCCAGCTAAATTATCGAGAATTCCCGCTAATTTTAATTGATTTAACAGGCGATCTATTTCATAAATATCTTCACCAATATCTTCTAAAAATAGGATAGCACTGGTAAAATCTGGTAGATAGGGAGAACCTGCGATCGAGGCTAAAGTGGTTAAATTACCACCGATTAATTTACCTTTTGCTTGACCTTTAGTAATAGTTTGAATCCGATTTTTTACCCGCATTAAACGATTGGCATCATCGGGATCGGGAATATTTCTAAAAGTCAACTTTTCCCCAGAAAATAAAACCTGTCGAAAGCTTTCAGTTTGAGCGGTGCGCCAACTAGAAAAGCCATTGGGAGCATGGAAAGTAACTAAACCAGTTTTGGCATAAATAGCTAATAATAAAGAAGTTATATCACTAAAACCACAGATAATTTTCGGATGACGGCCAATTAAATCGTAATCGAGATAAGGTAATAAACGAGCGCTTCCCCAACCGCCGCGAATTGGTAAAATTAAGGCAATATTATCATCGGCAAAAAATTGATTTATATCCGCGGCTCGCTCGCTATCTTTACCGGCTAGATAACCATAACGATCTAAAGCGTGTTGACCAACTTTTGGGACTAATTTTAAAGCTTTAACTGCTTCAATAACTATATTCAAATCATCTTCTTTAAAAGTTGCCCCCGCCGGACTAATAATACCCACTCCGTCCCCCGGTTGTAGATGTGGCGGTTTAATTAGAGGAAAATTATTACTAACAACTTTTCTAGGAATTAGGGAAAAACTAACAGCAGTTAGAGCGGAATTAATGAAAAATTGACGGCGCTTCATTCTGATAGTTTTTAGAGAAATTGCCAGGGAAATAAGAATTTAAGTAGGTAGGCGTTAAAAATTATCAGATGCCCCCCTTATTAAGGGGGGATTAAGGGGGGATCGAGGGAAAAAAAAAGTTTTCACAATTGCCCCAGCTAAGAGGACAATTAATGCCCAAACCTGATATTTTTGGTTTCCTTCTAATGAGTTTAGTCGATTTTCTATTCCCTCAACTTTTCCCGTTAACACCGCTTGTCCTACCTTTAAATCCGTCACATCTTTTTGTAACGAATCGATTTTACCCTCCATCCGCGTCAAGATAGTTTCTAGGGAATAAGTAACCGTTTCCTGAGATTGATTCATTTGTTCAAGACCTTTTAGTTAATTTTTGCCCTAGAAAAGCAATTATGCTTCCGATTTTGCCATATCGCGAATGATATCGCCGCGGGTGATAATACCAATTACTTTGTGGGTTTCTTCCTCAATCACCGGTAAACGACGCACATGACGATCATACATTAACGAGGCCGCTTCTTTCAAAGGGCGATCGGCTGTGATACTAATAGGTTTATCGGTCATTACTTCCCCCACGGTTTGACCGAGAGCTTTATGGAGTAATTTCTCGTGACGGCTAGGATTTTGTAGATAGATGACACTATCGAGGAGCATAATGTAAGGAGGAGCTTCTACTCCCGTTTCCTGCCACATAAGGTCAGTTTCGGAGATAACCCCAATCAGTCGTATATTGTCATCCACCACGGGTAAACCACTAAACCGCTTTTCGGCCAAAATCTTCACTGCTTCAGACAGAGAAGTGTTAGCGGTGACGGTGATGGGATTGGGAGTCATGATATCGGCAACTGTTTTCGTCATCTTAGCGACCTGCGACAATAATGCTTTCTCTCTCCATCTTATCATTAGGGTAATCAGTCACCGCTTAATTATAACTATTCTTAAATCTTCGGGCGAGAAAATGTTCTAACATAAAAAGGAAATGGGATATTAATTTAGTTAGTTGACAAGGAAAAAGAAAAATGATCGCTCAACCTCAATACCCAGAAAGAATGACCCCGGAAGAGTATCTAGAATGGGAAGCTACCCAGGAATGTCGCCATGAATACATTGATGGGGAAATTATCGCCATGACTGGGGGTAGTCTGCCCCATAATGATATTACCTTGAATTTTTACAGAACTTTATATTCTCATCTCCGTCCGCGAGGCTGTCGAGTGAATGTATCTGATGCGAAAGTACAGGCTAATAATAGTCGTTATTTTTATCCCGATTTGGTGATTAGTTGCGATTTTAGGGATAGAGAATCTCGTAATTTTATTCAACATCCACAAGTGATTATTGAAGTGCTTTCCCCTAGCACAGGAAACTATGATCGCACCAAAAAGTTACAATATTATCGTCAGATTGCCAGTTTACAAGAATACGTTTTAGTCGATGCCGAATCGATCAGTGTTGAGGTTTATCGCCGCGGTGAAGATAAAATTTGGTTTTACTGCGCTTATAGTCAAGGGGAAGAAATTATTCTATCTAGTCTCGATTTTCACTGTGCGATCGAGTTAATCTATGAAGGGATAAGTTTCAATTAAAGAAAGTTTACAAACAGGTCAAACATTCCTAAACTTAAAATAAATACGTCCCGATTTTTTCGATAAATTCTATGTTACCGCCCCTATTAGTTCTTGATCCCTTGTTAGAAAACTGGTTACGAGAAGATCTCGGTAGAGGCGATCGCACCACCCAAGCAATTTTCTTCGGTCATGCTAAAATTGGTCAAGCTAGTTGGATTGCCAAGGAAGCGGGAGTTATTGCTGGTTTACCCGTAGCTGAACGAGTTTTTCAACTGCTTAACCCCACTATTCACTTTACCCCCACCGTTGCCGAGGGGGAATTCTGCCCCAAGTCTAAAGTTATTGCCGAGATAGAAGGTTCCTTCGATGCGTTGTTAATCGGGGAAAGAGTCGCTTTAAATCTTGCCATGCGCTTGAGTGGAATCGCTAGTGCCACTCGTCAGTATGTGGAGAAAATTGCCGATTTATCGACAAGATTGGTGGATACTCGCAAAACTACCCCGGGATTGCGAATTTTAGAAAAATATGCCTCTGGTATCGGTGGCGCTATTAACCATCGTTTGGGGTTAGATGATGCAATTATGATTAAAGATAATCATATTCAAGCAGCGGGCAGCATTGAGGAAGCAGTGCGTCGTGTACGGCAAAATATGCCCTATCCTCTCACAATTGAGGTAGAAACCAGCCAATTAGAAGAAGTGAATCAGGCCCTGCAGCAGCAGGTAGAGATCATTATGTTAGATAATATGGATTTAGAGATGATGCAAACTGCTGTGGAGATGATCCGCAATTTTAATAGTAAAACCAAAATAGAAGCATCGGGAAATATTACCCTCGATCGCATTCGCAACGTTGCCGAAACAGGAGTAGATTATATTTCCACTAGCGCCCCAGTTACCCGTTCTACTTGGTTAGATATTAGTATGAGAATTGATTAAAAAGCTATATCAGTTATCAGTGATCAGTGATCAGTAGGTAGTGGGGTAGTGGGGTAGTGGGGGAATTTCAAGTAAAACCCTAAAACCCTAACACCTCAACACCCTAAACCCCTAAATCCCTATCACCCTATCACCCGACTCCTGAATTCTTACTCCTGACTCCCATCTATTCTAACCTCGATCGCATCGCCAATATTTAGGTGTAATTGCTTTTGGGCGCTACCACTATTGACGGCAATTTCTAACCCCCCGTGACTACCGATAAAAGCGACTATTTCCCCCCAAGGAACATCACTGTAGGTGTTTTTTGCGGGGATAATTTTTGGACCCAACCGCACCGACCAATTTTTTCCCTCTAGGAGATAATCGGGAATATTGCTGATTAAATTGCCGAAAATGTCAATATATTGAATTTGACCCCTGATTTTATCTTCCTCGATTTGCGGAACAGCGATCGCTAATTGTTGCAAGCTATCGGGATCAATAATCTCACCTAACATTTCTAGGGGTACTCCCCGGGCCAAATAAGCGGCCACAGCAGCAAAAATATCACGACCGTGAAAAGTAGTGCTAGGGTTAGGGGTGCGCCAATAGGAAGAATTATCGAGATTAACGGCAGATATAGCGGGAGATTGGCTTAAAATGCCACTAAATAAACCATTATCTGGACCAACTAAATAACCACCGGCAAAACGAATCCCTACCCCGCGTCTTTTGCTTCCTACCCCCGGATCTATAACTGCCAGATGAATAGTGCCTTGGGGAAAGTATTGATAGGCATTCAGGAGAATAAAACGACCAGCGTAAAGGTCTTGGGGCGAAATTTGATGATTCAGATCGATCGTGCGAGCATGGGGGGCAATTCCCGCGATTACTCCCTTGATAATGCCCACATAACCGTCCTGTAGTCCAAAATCGCTAGTAAGGGTTATCAGTGCCTGTTCCGTCATTGACTTGTCACTATGGTTGCCAACAGCTTTAATAAATCTTAACGCCAAATTCAGTAGCTAAAGATACAGTTTCCCAAGGAGAATGTTATGATTTAGATATAAGGTAAGTTAAGTCGCTCAAAAGTCTGTCCACCATGAACAAAAATCGTCAGCAAGTCCTAACACAGGCCACCGTGGCCCATAGGGAAACACTCCGCAGAAATTTACAACACCGACTGGAAGTAGCTAGAGCGCAGGGAAATGAGGCTCTAGTGCGTCAATTGGAAGCAGAGGCGGCCTATTTGCACCTTCGTTAGATTTAATCGGTGTTTAGCCATAGTCTAGTTGTCGGTTTCTAGTGATCGGTATGCCGATCACTTTTTTTTGGGCGAATTTTTTTAAAAAAATTGCCGATATCTCCACTGGCAATCCTTAAAATAGAAGGAACAGCAGTTTAGAGATCAAATAATTATGGCTTTTTTCCGGCAATATATCGCCCCGCTCCTGACTATCTTCGTGTTTTTAGTTGCTCTGGTTGCCACTGGCATCCGGATTTTTTTACCGGCAGATTTAGCGGCACCCGCTCCGATCGAGCCATCCCTGGGCATAATTTTCTCTTATCCTTGGCATGGCTAACCTTCCCGAAGATTATCAGCTGCGACTGGGAAAACCGAGCGATCGCTATCTACTAATTAATTTTCTCACCCGCAGCTATCAAGAATTTTTTCCCGAACAAAAAAACCTCTCCCATCTAGCTGATACAGTCAGACAGTTTTTTTGCCTCGATACTCCCCTGTGGATCGTCGAAGGACAACAAACGGCGATCGCTTGTCTCTGGATGGGGAGCGCCGTCGATCAGGTGACAGGCGATCGCTATGGTCATATTTTCCTAATTTACGTCGATCCCCAGCATCGTCGCCAAGGTATCGCCAGCGCACTAATCGATCGAGCTAAGGATTGGGCAAAAAGTCGCGGACAAACCCGCCTCGGTTTACAAGTCTTCATCAATAACGACAATGCTCTCAATCTCTACCAAAATCTCGGCTTTCAAACTCGCTCTTTGCTGATGTTGAAAAATATTTAAAAACTTTCAGGAGACAGGAGACAGGAGTTAGGAGACAGGAGACAGGAGTTAGGAGTCAGTCCCGATGAAAAAATTTTCACCCCCACAGATGAAAGAGGTTTCCTTCCCCACACCCCACACCCCACACCCTACTGATTACTGTTCACTGATCACTGAAAAGCCGCCAACCCCTGACTCATCAAGGATTACTCAGGATACTGATGCGGACTTTTTCACCATTTTGCAAAGGTTTACTACTATTGACGACGAAACGCTCCCCCGGTTCAAGTCCAGTGAGAATTTCTACTTGACCGTCGAGC
>NZ_JASJFB010000801.1:0-1442 GCF_030065455.1 Microcystis sp. M53602_WE12
GTTGGATAAGGCTTTTAGACTTTTTTGACCTCAAAAAGTCCCGACCCTTGCAGTGATTGAGGGGAAAATTCCGGGACTTTTTGCCTGAAAATTAGGTAATTGACCAGGTGAAAATGGGTAAAACCCCACACCCCACACCCTACACCCTGCCACCAGGAAAAACTTTTTCAGCAGACCCTAGATAGATGGTTTCCTAGCTCTAAAAGGTGTAGTAATTGCGGGTATATTGCCCTTGAAAATGCCGTTAAATATTCGAGAGTGGGATTGTCCAATCTGTGGAACACACCATGACCGAGATATTAACGCTAGTAAAAACATTTTGGCCGCAGGACTTGCGGTGTCAGTCCGGGTCGCGACCATAAGACCAGAACAGAGTAAAACTGGGGCGGCAGGTGCGGAACCCCGCAAGGGAAAGAAGCAGAAACCTAAATCGTGAGGTTTGGGAATCACCGTCCGTTTACGGCGGTGAGGATGTCAAGGTCAAAGCCGACCGACGGAAGCTGTGGGTCGAGACTCCCTTTAGTCCCGCCCGTTCGCAAGCGTTTCTTAGGATCAGGGCGGCACTCGATCGGTGCAGGTGTCCTTTTTCTCTAGCGTTGTGGAAAGAGGGGAAAAGGTAACTATCGGGTTGAAATTCTTGCAGGTAAAGGTCGAGGATTTTCCGCAGGGCTGGATTGACGGGGATGGAACGAGTTCCCTTCTTACCTTTGGTAGTGGACTTCCTGAAGGTGATCGCCGCCCCCACATCGTTGACGGTCAGTTGCAGTGCCTCCGATATCCTGCAGCCAGTATGGAAACAGATGCCAAATAGACATCTATCCCGATCGTTATCGAAACCAGCGAACAGACGATCTAGTTCGACTTGAGAGAGAATTTTGGCTTGTCCGTTACCGTTAACTTTCACGATACTTCTGTTCTACTAGACAATACTGCACTATCGTCTAGTATAATGCCGCCAGTCGCTCGGAAGTCTTTTTCTTTAAAATAATTCTTTGGGCAGTTAGTTATGTTATAACATTTGTCATAACATAATTACGGAAGGTCATAGATTATGACAAGTCTAACGCTCCGAAAAATCGGCAATTCCATAGGTGTGATCTTACCGAAAGAGGTTTTATCCCGACTGAACGTAGAGGAAGGAGATCAGATTTATATCACGGAATCGCCAGATGGATACAGAATTTCTGGCTTTGATCCCGATTTTGAAGAAACCATGAAAGCTTTTGAAGATACTTACTCTCAGTACCGCAACGCCTTCAAGGAACTCGCCAAATAATCAGCAATTCTCATTTTGAAAAAAATCAGATAAAATTCTCTTATAGCAATTCCCATAGTTGTGAGGTACAGAGTCTTAGGTTTTGAGGAGTCAGGAGTCAGGAGTTAAGATTTTGGTGTACCTCATGAGATTGGGAAACGCTATATTTAAATAGAGAACTTGTGTA
>NZ_JASJFB010000903.1:0-5371 GCF_030065455.1 Microcystis sp. M53602_WE12
GATATTTATCAGAAAAGTCATGAGCAAGCTAGAGGTTTAAAGACTGAGCGGGTTCCAATTATTTTTATTAATAAATATTTTACACAATTCATACCAGGTAAGCAAGAGAGCTACGCCACTACTACCGAATCATTACCATTAATCGACAACTAAAGCTTATGGGTGTAGCTAAGTGAAATCATTGATCAAGAGACCTGTACTTTTCAATAACTTTTTCAGCAGACCCTAATTATTAACCCTATTGCTGAATAACTATTTTAGGCTGTAGGTAGTATTCATCTTCTCTGACAACTATCTCACCAATGCCGATAAATTGAGCTTCTAAAGACTCCACGGCAACCAGAGAACCGATCATAACATTTGTATCGGTTAGATTAATTTTTCTGCCGTGAAACCAATCGATAACTCTTTCTGATGTCAAAGAAATCCAGTCTAGATGTGCCAAGGCAATGCGAGGTGAAATTAAACCCTCGGAATTAGCCATTAAAGCTTCCAGATTAATACTATCGGCTAATTGAAAACCACAGCTTTCCGTGCGAGTTAAACTGGCTAAAGTGCCACCCACAGCTAACACCTTGCCCAAATCTCTGGCCAGGGAACGGATATAAGTCCCCGATCCACAGTGAATATCTAGCTCTATTTGTGGAAATTCGCCCTCTAACCAGTCTAAAACCGTAATTTGGTCAATTTTGACCTGACGAGGCTCCACTGCGATTATTTCCCCTTTGCGTGCCAATTCGTAGAGACGGCGACCATCCTGGTGAATAGCACTATACATCGGCGGAATCTGGGCAATATTGCCAATAAATTCCGCTAAATGCGGCTTAACTGCCTCTAAAGTTAAATCGGGCCAGGGACAAGTAGCGATCGCTTTTCCGGTAATATCATCGGTATCGGTGCTGAGTCCTAACTGGATTTTTGCCCGATAAGCCTTATTTTCGGGTAAATAGGCCAGTAATCGGGTGGCAGCCCCGACGGCGATCGGTAAAACTCCCGTAGCCATAGGATCTAAAGTTCCGCCATGGCCGACTCGTTTTGTCTTAAGAATTTTTCGGACTTTGGCCACGCAATCGTGAGAAGTCCAATCGGGGGGTTTATTGAGATTTAAAAAGCCAAACATTATAAATTATGAATTATGAATTATGAAGTGGGGTGGTGGGGTGATGGGGTGATGGGGAGAATAGATAAAAGCAATCTCCTCAATTCTGAATACTGAATACTGACGGCTGATATCTAAAAATCTGACGTATTAAGTAGGGAGGCGCAATTATTTATAGGATGGGTTAGCGGTAGCGTAACATGATCGGGCGTTGGGCTTCATGCTGAAAATAGTTAAAACCCTACACCCTACACCCTACACCCCACACCCTGCCCCCACCGAAAACCTTTTGCCGCAAACCCTACTTATATAATTGCATAACTTCGCTTAAAGGTAAACGGGAACGAACACCGATAGAAAGGTCAGAAAAATGACCAAGATCATAATGATCAACGGCAGCGCGAGCAATCATAGCGGCGTTATCGGTACAGAGTTTAAGCGGCGGAAAATAGACGGTTAAATGATGATTTTTGGCGGCAGTTTCCAGATGATTTCTTAAGGCACTATTGGCCGCAACTCCTCCCCCGATCGCGATAGTTTTTAAGCCATAATCTAAGGCACAATTGATTGTCCGACGGGTTAAACTTCTGGCTACCGTATCTTGAAAACTAGCGGCTATGTCAGCTACAGGTAAATTATCTGGCTCGAATTTCTCTACTAAGCGCAAAACAGCAGTTTTTAAACCACTAAAACTGGAATCGTAGGCATGAAAACCGCCGGTTGGTAAAGATATTTTACCCTCAGGCAAGGGAAAAGCTTGCGGATTACCATCTTTAGCCATGCGATCGATTATCGGACCTCCGGGATAACTTAAGTTTAATAATCGTGCCACTTTATCAAAAGCTTCTCCGGCTGCATCATCTCTAGTGGTTCCTAATTGTTGATATTTACCGCAGGCCTGCACATGGATTAAACTGGTATGACCCCCAGAGACTAAAAGAGATAAAAAAGGAGGTTTAAGATCAGATTCAGCGAGATAGGAAGCATAGATATGACCTTCGAGATGATGAATGCCGATAAAGGGTTTATCGTGGACAATAGCGAGGGTTTTGGCTGCCGTCATTCCCACCATTAAAGCACCTACTAAACCGGGAGCAACTGTGGCGGCTATTCCATCAATTTCTGACCAAGTTAAACCCGTTTCTTGCCAAGCTTTTTCTAGACAAAAATTAATGGTTTCTAGGTGTTGTCGGGAGGCCATTTCCGGCACAACACCGCCATAGAGACGATGGAGATCAATTTGAGAAGAAACCACACTACTCAACACCAGGTTATTGTTAACAATAGCCACAGCCGTTTCATCGCAACTGGTTTCGATCGCTAAGATAATTGTCATGATTTAATCAGTAAATCGTCAGACACCCCCCTTACCAAGGGGGGATTAAGGGGGGATCCATCTTTAATTTAATTATAACCACTTACTTAATTTTGCTTAGGTACTTAATTAAAATTAAAGTTATCGTTCAGCAATTTCCATAGCCACCACCGCCGGGAGTTTCAATAATAAAAATATCACCGGGGTTCACTTCTACAGTCGCAGTACCGGGCAATTCTTCGATAGTTCCATCGTTTCTTTCCACGGCATTACGTCCTATTTTACCAGCTTTTCCTCCCGCTAGTCCAAAGGGGGGAATCAGGCGATTACCCGACAGAATATTAGCAGTCATAGCCTCTTGAAATTTAATTCTTCTAATTACACCATCACCTCCAGAATATTGTCCCTTGCCGCCACTATCGGGGCGAATGCTAAAACTTTCTACTAACACAGGATAGCGCATTTCTAATACTTCCGGATCGGTGAGACGGGAATTAGTCATCTGGGTTTGTACGGCAGCAGTTCCCGCAAAATTTGCCCCCGCACCAGAACCGCCACAAATAGTCTCATAATATTGATATTCTTGATTGCCAAAAGTGAAATTATTCATCGTACCTTGGCTGGCTGCTTGAATGCCTAAAGCACCGTATAAAGTATTAACTATTGCCTGGGAAGTTTCCACATTTCCCGCTACTACGGCCGCTGGATAAACGGGATTAAGAAAACAGCCAGATGGGATAATTAAATGGAGGGGTTTGAAACAGCCAGCATTTAAAGGGATTGCCTCCTCCACAAGGGTACGAAAAACGTATAAAACCGCCGCTCTTGTCACTGCTAGGGGTGCATTAAAATTATTATTTAACTGGTCAGATGTGCCAGTAAAATCGATGGTTGCTTGACAATTATCAATATCTATGCTAATTCTGACCTTGATGACAGCACCGTTATCCAGATAATAAGTAAATTCACCATCTTTCAGGACAGATATAGCTTTTCTCACCGCTAATTCCGCATTATCTTGAACGAACTGTTGATAGGCTTTAACCATAGCTAATCCGTAGCGCTCAACCATATTATGTAATTCTCTTTCCCCCTTGGCATTAGCGGCTATTTGTGCCTGAAAATCGGCAATATTTTGGGCGATATTGCGTGCAGGAAAAGGACTATTAGTTAAGTGATTAATTAATTCTTGTTCCCGAAACTGTCCCGCCGCTACCAGCAAAAAATTATCGAATAAAATTCCTTCTTCGCTAATATGGACAGAATGGGGAGGCATAGAACCGGGGGTAATTCCACCGATATCAGCTTGATGTCCCCGGGAGGCAAGATAAAATAATATTTCCTGATTTTGGCGGTCAAAAATAGGACTAATTACTGTGACATCCGGCAGGTGAGTACCGCCATTATAAGGATTATTAGCCAGATAAACATTCCCTGGACGAATCGTCTCACCTTTATCCTGAATTAAGCTTTTGACACTATCGGACATAGAACCTAAATGGACGGGAATATGAGGAGCATTGGCGATTAAATTTCCTACCTCATCAAAGATAGCACAGGAGAAGTCTAGGCGCTCTTTAATATTGACACTTGCCGCCGTATTTTGCAGAGTAATCCCCATTTCTTCGGCAATAAATTGATAGAGATTTTTAAAGATTTCTAGATAAATAGGATCGGCAACGGTAGTTATTTCTGTGCGGTGAGAATTGAGAGGGGACATAGGAAAGTCAGTTATCAGTTATCAGTTATCAGTTATCAGTTATCAGTTATCAGTTATCAGTTATCAGTTAGCTGTCTATTGTCTTTTTTCTCCTCCTGTCTCGGAGTTTACCGTCTGCTCACCCAAGAGAAGATTTTTGATTTTTGCAGGAGATCTAGTTACCAGTGATCACTGGCTGTTCACTGTTCACCGATCACTGTTCACTGATAGGGGCTGACTGATATATAATCGCAGTCAGTACCAGAGGGTGAATTATGGATAAAACCAGCTTGATCGATAAAGTGCAACAAATGGCCAATAAACGGGATTATTTACTGCAATTGCGCGATAAACCCGACATTGGGGGTCTGAGATTAGACGTTAATCAAGCTCTTGAGGAGTTGGATGAATTACTCGATGAGTTTCAAGCAACTTTTCCCGAAGAAAAACTTAGTTAACTATCCGACCCGACGGAATTGAGATTTGTCCGATTGTGCTAATTTTCCCAAGTCATCGATCGCTTTGATCAGATCTTGGGAAGATATATCTTTAGGGCAGTATAGATCAAAGGCTGTAGTTTGATTATTTTTTTCCATTAGAAGATTTGCCAAGGAACTATAGGCGATAATGCGGACATAAGGGTCGAATTGTTTGATCTGAATAGCGGCGCTCTGTCCATTTAAGACAGGCATCCGTACATCTAAAATAATTACATCTGGTTGATAAATTTTCGCCAAGGCGATCGCCTGTTGACCATTAACCGCAATTCCCACCACCTGACGATGCGGCTGCTGGGAAATTAAGGTCTTGAGGACTAAAGAAGTTAGCTCGTGATCGTCGGCAATCAAGACTTTAATTGTCTCTCTCGGCTTCATCGAAAATTTGGGTCTGAAACCCCGTCGTTCTACGACGGCTTTACTGTTAAATATTAGCACATTTACGAAATATATGCTAAAATGTGAGACATGGAAAAAGCCTATTCGTTTCGATTTTACCCCACACCAACACAAGAGTCGCTATTGCGGCGCACATTGGGCTGTGTAAGATTAGTTTACAACAAAGCTCTCCATGTCAGAACACAAGCATGGTACGAAAAGCAAGAAAGAGTAGGCTACGCTCAAACTTCTTCAATGTTGACCGATTGGAAAAAACAAGAAGAATTAGACTTTCTCAATGAAGTAAGCTGTGTACCCTTACAACAAGGGTTAAGACATTTACAAACAGCTTTCACTAATTTCTTTGCTGGTCGTACTAAGTA
>NZ_JASJFB010000284.1:0-7901 GCF_030065455.1 Microcystis sp. M53602_WE12
CAAGCTTTTCTGGTCGGAACCCCCTAAGCCGAGTTTTCAAGGTGCTGCGCCGTCCACTTGGTTTTCGAGACTGGCCTTTTAATTCTAACGTAAAGCCAACCTAGAACGGCGGGGTTTCAGACCCAAAATTTCCGATGAACATAACTAGGCGAGAATTTGTCCAGCAGACAGGTTGGGGGTTGCTGACTTTGGCGATTAGTCAAGGGACAGTTAACCGTCATTTGGCCGCTCTCGCCGCCCCTAATCCCCGAAAATTGGCTCTTTTAGTCGGTATTGACCAGTATGGGGCGAATATTCCGCCGCTGCCCGGCTGTCTTACCGATGTGGAGTTACAAAAAGACCTTCTCCGTTATCGTTTTGGCTTTCAGGATGCTGATATAGTAACTTTAACGGGACAACAAGCCAGTCGAGAAGCGATCAAATCGGCTTTTTTAGAACACCTGATCGCCCAAGCCAAGGCAGGGGATGTGGTCATTTTTCACTTTAGCGGTTATGGCAGTCTTGGGGCCGGAAAAGAGGTTTTTATTGCTGCGGATGGGGCAGAAAATGCTTTACTTAAGGAAAATATCCTGCTGATGGCTCGCTGTCTAGCTACGGATAAGTTTAGCTTGATTTTTGATAGTAGTCATCTCCCCCAACCTCAGCCCTATCTCGGTAATCTCCGCGTTCGTTCCTATCCCGAAAGCCTTGCGGAGCTTAACCCTGCCGAATTAACTTTCGCTGCCGATATTAAAACCCGTTTTAACCTCAAAAATAAGCCTAGTAACGGCGTTATTCTCGCTGCCGCTAAACCAGAGCAAATCGCCGTGGAATTGAGCGGTAATAGCCCCAATGCTGGCTTATTCACCTATGATCTCACCCAGTATCTCTGGCAAGCTTGCCCCAGTCCGACAATGGCGATCGCTTTTCCCCATCTCCGTAATCTCGTCGCTAGTCACAGCAGTCAACAACAGCAGCCGGCAATCCTAACCAGTAATCAAAAAAATAATTCTGCGCCGCCATATCATACAACGTCAGAAACGTCAAGGGGTGGGGCGGCAATTGTTACAAATCTTATTGATGAACGCACCCTAGAAGTCAATCTGGTCGGCCTGCCCTTAGAAATCCTAGAAAATTACGGAATTAACTCCTGTTTGAGCTTTATTGAGGCGACTGGGGAGGAAATCAGCCTACAAATTCTCTCCCGTCAGGGTGTAAAAGCGAAAGCGCAATTATTATCCCCGGCTGCTTCCCTAGAAATAGGACAGATTCTACAGGAAAAATTGCGGGTTTTTCCGAGTCAAATCGGTTTAATCGTCGGTTTGGATAGTAATTTAACCCGGATTGAACGGGTAGATGCCACCAGTACCTTTGCCAGTTTGCCCGATGTGGCCGCCGTGGTTAACATTGGTGAACAAACGGTAGATTGTCTCTTAAGTCGAGTTGGTAGCGAAGAAACTGGCAATTATCAGTTATTATCTGCCAATGGCTCCCTAATTATCGGTAGTTTAGGGGCGGCCAACGAAGCCATTAAATCGGGGATCAAACGACTGCAATCCCAACTAGAAACCCTGCTGGCCTGCAAATTGTGGCACTTGTTGATCAATCAAGAATCCTCCGGTTTAGCCGTCATTGTCACCCTGGAAAGCCTCGATCAAACCTATATCTCGACGGTACAAACCCAAAAAATTGCGGGTAGCAGGGGGATTAATACCGCTAAAAATGACTTAATTCTGCCCGTCGGGACGGAAATTCGCTATCAAATCGAGAATCAAGAAGAACAACCCCTCTACGCGCTGATCCTTGTCCTTAACAGCGATTGCCAACCGCTTTTATACTGTTCCCATTCAGAAAACCCCGATAATTTCAGCAATTCTAGCCCATTAGCCCCCTTTGTCGTGGCGGCCAAAACCAAGGCCACCATCCCCAATTCCGGCCAAGGGCATTGGAAAATTAGTCAACCCAAGGGCATCAGAGAGAATATACTGATCCTCAGTCGCCATCCTTTCCCGAAAACCTTGACCCTTCTCAATGCCACTCAAAGCCTCAAGGGAGAAGCAACCCAACTGCTCACCCTGACTAACCCCCTAGAAATAGCCAGAGCTTTCTGGAGCGATCTAAAATTAGATTTAGGTCTAAAAATGGATAATTCTGGCAGTGTCATTGATGAATACGCCTTTGATCTGGGAACTTGGTCAGGTTTCCGGTTTATTTATCAAGTTATCGACTAAATCGATAGAATGATTCTATGGAATCCTTGAAAAGAAAAGGTTAAAATCCTAACACAGCTACCCCTAAATTTCCCGATGAATCTTCTGCCCCGGACAACCCAAAGCCGCCTCAAAAAAATCCCACAAATTCCCAGTGTTTGGGAAGGAGATCGTCGTGCTTTATCCTTATCCGAGAGAATGCCCCGGGCCACCTTAGAACCAAATCAAGAAAGCGGTGGCGAGTGCGTGATCTGGGTGGACGGCAGCGAGGGCTGTGTACGCGCTATGGAAGTAGTTTCCCCCGAAACGGGGCCAGAGGCCATGGTGAGAACCTTAATCCGCGCCATCGAAACACCGCAAAATCCCGCCCGGCCAGCCAGACCGAAAAAAATTATCGTCCGCGATCGAGAAACACAGTTTTTTCTGCGCGGGGTACTACAAGATCTCGATATCACCATCGATTATGTCCCCAATTTGCCCCTGATCGATGATCTCTTTCGCGGGTTCGACGAATTCCAAAATAACCGTCCCCCGGCAATTCCCCCCGCTTGGCAGTCCGCTTTAGTGAAAACTGCTCACGAAATTTGGAAAGCTGAACCCTGGTCCTGTTTAGCTGACTACGATATATTGGAAATTAAGCTCGATCGCCCCGATTTCCCGAATCTTTACGCCTGTGTCATGGGAATGCTCGGTCGGGAATACGGAGTCATTCTCTATCGTTCCCTAGCATCCCTCAAACAATTCCGCCAGTCCGCTTTAGAAGAAAAATCGATGGAAAGATTAGAAAAAGCCTTTCTTTCCCAAGATTGCTGGTTTTTAAGCTACGAATTGGCCGATGATGATGAGGACGATGATGAGGATGACTACGATCTGGCCTCGGCTGCCCCTTCCCAGATTCATCCAGTTTTCGGCAGCGTGCATCCCTACGAAGGCATTCGCCCCTATTTAGATGAAGAAGAAGCAATCACGGTATATTTAGCTTTAATAGCTCTGTTGCGCTTTTTTAAAGGCAATCAATCCGCTTTATCCGAAGAACCGATCGGAGAATTACAGCGTCGTTTTCGTATCCCCCTCGATCCCGAACAAGCAAAAGGGGAAACCGTGGCGGTGACGGTAGCCACGATGCCCGATCTATGTGCGGAATTTATGCAACTCTTGGAGGAGGAGGACGACGACGATGAGGATGATGAGGATGATGAGGAAGAGTCCGTACTCAAGGAAAATCTAGTCCCCGATAATGCACATCTCAGTCTCGGAATGGTTCCCTGGCAATTATTAGATAAAATTCGCAGTCGTCCAAAAATCCATTATCAACCCCAATCCGTACCAACAAAAGGAGAGGGTTTCCCCGTGGTCATGATCCAGACCTCCCGACCGAAAGCCAAGGAACTGATCGAAAAAATCGAACAAGCTGGCGGTTTGGCGGCTATTGGTTTTAACCCCGGCGAAGATCCCCTCGAAGATACCCGTTATGATCTCGGTATTCTGAAAATGGCTAATGGGGATCTCTATCTCTTTGGGGAATTCGAGCAAGATGATCCCGACCACCGTACCGCGCGCCGCAATTGGCAAAAACGCATCAAAAATACCGAGGGTTATTGTGGTTTGATTATTGCCATGGGGGTAACTGGTTCCTCCTGCGGTAATCCCCAATTAAACGATATGTTAGCCCTCTACGAGGCAAAATCGATCGATAGTAAAGATTTAGACTTGGGAGTTTTGACTCTTATGCCTCACTTTGGTTAATTTTAACGAAGGCAGGGGGCAGAGGGCAGGCTTCGGGCATTACCCAAGCGCCTAAGAGAAGTTGTATCCCTAAGAATGGGACAATCAAACTAGGGTCCCTGTGAGGTGAAAGTCTCATGCACGGTTCTGAAGGGTCGGGGATGGAGGCGACTCCATTCCCGATCCCTAACACGCCGGCTTGAGAATATTCTTGTCACCCCATCAGGAATCCACTAAACAAAGAAGTTGGAAACAGTGATATTACCGAGAGCGGGTAATGTGCCGGTAATGCCTGTAACGTTAACCAGTAAGTCATTGGCACTTTGGAAACCAGCAACATTATCATTGACAATAATATAGTTTCCGGCTATCCCAGCAGTGGTTACTTGGACCAGGGCCGCGCCATTAATACCAAGTGCTTGGTTTCCGGCTAAGGCACCATTGGCATCGGTAAAAACAGCATTCACGACATTGGTTAAAGTGGTAGCCGCAGAATTGGCAGCACGACTAAAGGCAGCGGGGGCAGGCAGCACACCTCCTGCGGCACTGAGCAAATCAATTTTGTCGGAGCCGATCGCAAAATCAGTGATCCGGTCAGGGTTAGCGACAGTAGATTGGGAAAATTGGAAGAGGAAGACATCGTTTCCTGCTCCCCCCGTCAAGGTATCGAGTCCAGCACCACCATTAAGGGTATCATTGCCCCCAGAACCGTTGAGAAGGTTATTGGCCGTGTTGCCCGTGATCACGTTATTACCTGCGTTACCAGTACCGTTAATGGCGGCTGCTCCCGTCAGTGTCAGGTTTTCCACATTTGCCGCTAAAGTCGTGGTGACAGCGGCCGTGAGAGTATCGGTTATCGTCGTGGTAGCTGCCGTCTGCGTACCAAGAGCAGCATTAGTAGGAGAAGACAAAGCTAAAGTAAAGATTTCATTCGCCTCATTAAGGGAATTATTGAGAATGGGAATATTGATGACTTGAGTAGTAACACCAGGGGCAAAGGTTAGAGTTCCAATGGTGGCGGTGTAATCCGATCCCGCGGTTGCTGTACCGTTAGCAGTAGCATAGTTAACGCTGACGGTTTGGTTGCTTGCTTGGGAAAGAGTGACGGTGTAGGAGGCGTTTTGAGGAGTGGTTAAACCTTCAACAACAGTCTGATTGCTGGGACTAAGATTAATCTTGGGTAACTGAAAGTAGTTGCCAAAATTAATGCCAGTCAATTTTTCCCCTGCTTTCAAGTTTAGAGCATAGGGAGTGGTGGGGAAGGTTTGTATCCAGCCTGTTTGATTCACTTCCAGAATGGCATATTCTCCTGGTCCTAAGTTGCTGAAGGTATATTTACCATCAGCGTTAGTGACTGTGGAAATTTCCCAAGGATCTAATTGTCCATTGGTGAAGCTATCAATGTAAATTGTCCAACCTGCTAGGGCTTGTTCGCCTCCGTCCCAGATACCATTAGCATTAGCATCGTTCCATTTACTGCCTTGGATGCTTCCAAGTTGGATTACTCCCTTGTCATCTTGAAGTACGAAGTCACCAAACTGTTTAGCCGACTTGATAAAGCTTGTATCTCCAGTACGAAGATAATCTATTACTGCACCAACTTGAAATTGTCCTGCCGCAACTCCTGCATCATTAACCAAATCAAAAGCAGCAGCTAAGGCTTCGGGATCAAAAATAGGGTTGGGAGGAATAATGTCTGAAGCAAAACTAGAAGCAGCAGCAGTTTGTTTTGTTGTTGCAGGAAAGAGAGATTCTGTTTGACTAACACGCCAACTATCAGCAAATGTAGTATGGACGATAGGGTTATTTTCCCACTGTCCAGGATTCAATTGTAAGTTAGTACCATCACGCAAGGCAAAGTCATTGCTAGTAATACCGTCGCCATTACCTAAAAGTCCTTGCAACAAACCAAAACGATAATCAGCAGGATTAACATCAATATTAATATAATATCGACTAGTGTTAATCGTATCCTCATAGACAAAAGCTGTTACTAGATCATCGTCATTGGTATTAATAATACCATCTAGACCAGCATAAGTAAAGGTATATTGAGAGCCTTGACGTTTTATCTGACCGATACCCAAATCGAGGGTTTCACCACTCAATAAATTGTAACTTTGCCCATCAATAGATAGTCTTTGATCCTGTGCTAAATCTATGTCATAGTTAATATTGTAACCACCAAGATTTATAGCAAAAGCAGTATTGACTGAAGCACCAATCCAATGAGGTGAAGCTTCTTGGCGAGTTTGCACTTGAAAATCATCTATCAGGGATTTCACAAGAATAAACTCCCCAGTTGTTTGAAATTCATAGGGTTTACCATCAAAAGTTGACAGATGTACATCACCCCAACCATGACCGTTACCGACAACACCCGTAACACTGAAAAAGATGGAAAAATCTTGACCTGTAATAGGGGATACAGAACCTAGCGTCCCACCAACCGTAACCTTGTAAGCACTGTCCAACGGATTTAAACCACCTGTTGGAATAAAAATTTGTTCGATGTAATCAACCGCGTTAATAGTACCGCCAGGAACACTATCTGTTCCATTAAAACCCCAACCACCACCTAAAGTGCTAGCAGTATTGAGCGGTAAAAAACTAGGAGTGTAAATTAAACCACTATTATTCCCCTGTAACGTCAAATTTAAGTTAGCATCCGTGCTAAGACCGCCGCCAGGAACTCCTGTCCAAACTAAAGTTGCTTTAATATAGCTACCTGGAGAACGGGATAAATAACCTAAATTTACAGTTGATCCCTTGAATGTATCCTCAGCAAGTAGTTCTCTTGTTAGGGTGTTTGTCGCATTTCCTAGGTTGTTTGCGAATGAATTAGCAAGGAATAAACTAGCGTTATCTGTGGGTTCCCATATATTGCTATAAATTGAACCTAGCCCATTTACAGAGGTATGGATAAGTAGTCCCTTCTCTGTGGAATCTAGCGGATCAATCAATGTTGTATTGGGTGCGGCTGGACCATTTAGCGCACCTGTAGGTATGGGAGCATAAGGGATATTAGGAATAATGGCAGGAGTACTGCCAGAAGGTAACAAAATGTTTTTAAACCGCGCCCTGAATGCAACAGGACCACCAATCGCCGAAGGCATTGTTTGGACATTTTCATACCAAAAATTATCCTTAACATCTTGATTGATTAAGAAAGTCGACGCCGATACTAAGTCGGCTGGTGCAAGCGCTTGCTCTATCTGAATACTCTGTCCACCTACAGTAATTGTTGCCCAGTCATTCTCACCTTTCAAAGCCTGTAATGTCCCAGCACTGAGACTATTACCACGCACTAAGTTAGAAAAAATGTCTCCCTCATCACCAGCGCTATCCGTCTGATTGATATGAGCATCAATAAAATGCCCGTATTCTTCTAACAAAACCGCAATAATGTCTGTCTCCGTAGCTGTATCAAGAAAATTAGCAGCGAGATAAATCTTATTCGTGCTAGTCCCATAAGCACCACTAGCATTACCAAGAATGCTACTATCAAGGATTTCAATTTGTGGAAATGAACTAAAATCACCTACAAGCCATTGAGAACGGAGATTTGTGGCTACTGTATGGTCATATTGTGTACCAAATGCTATTTCAAACAAATTCCAGAAGTCATTTAAACCAGCAAAGTTTTTCAGTTGGTCATAGGTCTTGTTGAGAGTGGCCTGAAGAAGATTAGTCATAACATCCTTTCCATCAACTATTTGTTTGCATTTACATTTAATTTAATCGATCAAGACTTATGAGACTGGCACTAGCGATAGCCCAGATACATTAAAGTCATCGTTATGTGGTATTGTAGATGGTCTTTGCGGAAGTAAATTTTTGAGGAAACAATTTTTAACATCGGATTTAAATAGAACTCTTGCAAATTAATTATATGTTATAATCATGGGTTAACTAATTTTCCCCAAAAAATTAGTTAACCAGTACATTTGTCCTGAATGAAAACTTGAAGTTTAACTTTTAACTCAA
>NZ_JASJFB010000714.1:0-2214 GCF_030065455.1 Microcystis sp. M53602_WE12
ACCTTTATAGAGACAGACATTGCCGCAATTTTTGTCAATTGTTTGCGATCTGGAGCGAACTAATCAATTAAATCTCTTGCCAGATAAGGATTGAGTCGATTTATGCCCCCCTATCGAACCATAACAAGTCCCGAAGAGCCGGAGAAAGTTTTAGGAGAGAATTATCCCCATCAAACGCTATAAAGGTATAATGCGTATATGTAATCCTGTCGAATTTATTTTACTAATGACTGAATCAGGAGATAAATCATGAAAATTGACTTCCCTAGTTTACCTCGTAACACTGAATTGCATCGTGAAGCTATTGAAATTCTAAACGAACGAATGGGTATCGCCAAAGCTGCCATCTTTAGGAGTGATACCTTTTGGAAACCAACTGACTATCTAGAAATTAAACATAATCTGTTTGCTGATGAAACTGTTGCTAGTCTTTATGAAAAAGTGGTACTTTGGCGTGAGCAAACTCAAAAACCCTAATGTTACAGTAATATGTAGCAACTTCCCTCACCAATTTAGCAGAATTATACTCATCTCAAGGAAGGTATGAAGAAGCTGAACCGCTCTTTTTACAAGCATTAGCAATTGCCGAGCAAGCTTTAGGGGAGAATCATCCTAATACTGTTAAGAGTCGGGAAAATTTACAAAGGCTGCGACAACAGCAACATCCATCGTCTTAACTGTGATTTATGTGTGGGATGGACTATGATTGATTATTGATGAAGACTTGCTGAATACAACACAATCATAGTATTCATTCAATCATTCAAATCATAGTTTAGACTTATTATGGGATTATGGGATGGACTATAATTGAATTAATCACTGATAACTGATATAGGCTATATTTGAAGAACTTACAAAGGTAAAATTATGACTATCAAAGAACAACTAATTCATGAAATTGAAACAGTATCCGATGAGGTAATAGAAGAAGTTTTTGACTTTTTATTATTAGCCAAAATCAAACATAATCGATCGCAAGAACAATCTAAACCTTTTGCACAATTTATAGAAGAACTCACTGCTGATATTCCTCAAGAAATTTTAGATACCTTACCAACCGATAGTGCAGAACAACATGATCATTATATTTACGGCACTCCTAAACATTAACTATGAAGCAAATTTTTGCCGACACCTTTTATTGGATCGCTTTACTCAACCCTAAAGATGACTGGCATCAAATCGCGCTTAATTATGCTCATAATTGTATCAATGATCAGCTAATAACGACAGATGGCATTATTGATGAGATACTGAACTATGCTTCATCTAGAGGAACTATTATGAGACAGAAAGCACTCTTGATGTGTACGCAAATGCTACGGGAAAAAACAATAAAAGTTATTTCCTATACACCAGAATTACGTCAATTAGGTTTTGAATTATATAAACAACGGTCAGACAAAGGTTATAGCATTACAGACTGCATATCAATGGTAATTATGCAACAAATGGATATTTTTGAAGTGCTTACCCATGACAAGCACTTTACCCAAGAAGGTTTTATTATTCTTTTTCAAAAAATAGAACTACTATAAAATGGAGTCAACGACTAAGCTAAACGGCTTTTACTTCGGATCACCGATATAGACTCCAAAAGGGTTATAGCTGTTGGATCATGCAGGTTAAGCGCCGTTTAGCTTATTAGGAAAAATCACTCTACTATTGTTCAAATTCGGAAAAGTTTACAAATGATGCGACAACAGCAATATCCATCGTCTTAACTGTGATTGATGGGATTATGGGATGTAAACAATGCAACTCAAAAACAAAAACTCCCCTTTCTAAACTGTTCTTTACGCACATCTCTCATTAAAATCCCATTATCTAAAACATAAAGAGGCAATCTGCTCATGACACAAATTACACTGCAAATCACCATTGAATCCCTTACAGAAGCAATTACGACCCTTGATCTGAGTGAACAAATTCTGCTGCGTGACTTTCTCGATGCTCAAATTAGACAGACAAAACTATCTAACGAAAATATTGTATTAAAACCTGCTAAAGAATGCTTTCGTCAAGGTTGGCAAGATGCCATGACAGGAAACATTCAACCAATCTCCGAATTAAGTAGTCATGCAAAATTAATTACCCAAATAAAAAATTAAGAAGTATAATACATAAAAAAACGAAGCAGCAGGAAAATACAATGAGATTGATTAGAGACCTAAACCCCGAGAGCCAGAAAATGCTAGAGAGAATTTATCG
>NZ_JASJFB010000626.1:0-5161 GCF_030065455.1 Microcystis sp. M53602_WE12
CCCAATTGTAAAACAGTCTTGGATAGGGATCATAATGCAGCAATAAATATTCTTAAAAAAGGGTTGCAATATTTGGGAAATCATCTCAACGGTACTGTTGGGCAAACAGAAACCGACCCAAACGCCTTGGGAGAGTCCGGTCTCTGGGTTTTCAGTGGAGACATTGAGAATCTAAGCTGTCTCGTTGAACAAGGAATTTCTAACAGCGATGTGGAAAGAATCCCCCGTCACAGCGTAGCTTGACGGTGGGAGTATGTCAATTGATAGGCTGCCACTAGATAACGAAAAATATACTCAACTATCTCTAAATAATTCTCGGTAGTTTCTAGAGACTCACCCCACACCGTCACACCATGGTAAGAAATCAGTAAAGCGGGAATTTCCGGGGGGAAAGTTGAGAATCTACTTTCTATTTCTGCGGCAATTTTCGGCACATCGAGATAGTTAGCAAAAACCGGCATAAATACTTGAGGATTTTCTACCCAAATACCTAAACCTTTCAACATTTCTAAGGGAGGTAACGATAACTTGTCCTCGCGAGCAAAACGGGAAACTAAATTCGCTTCCACTGAGTGGACATGATAACAAGCTTGCGCTTGGGGAAAGAGACAATAAATCACCTGATGAATGCTAGTTTCGGCCGAAGGACGATTATCCCGATGAGCTAATTCTCTGACTTTTCCCGTCAGATCCACGCGCACAAAATCCTGTTCTGTGAGTTTACCTTTACTTTTGCCACTGGCAGTAATCCAAAAACTATGATCATCAACTTTAGCGGATAAATTACCCGCTGTGCCGAGCATCCAACCCAGTTGATAAAATCTTCGGGCAGCTGCCACTAGAGATAGACGAGGATCGCTCATGGTTTTTAGAGATATGGTGGATAGGGACTGACTATTATAACAAGTTGAAGCGATCGGAGGATCCACTCCCCAGCAGATTTGGTGAGGATGTCAATCTGGATAATCTCGCTAAAAACTACAGCCAAGGCAGAAGAGAGCGAGGAACCAGTGAGTAAAAAAGAAGATTTAACCGTGGTAATGTGTTGGGAATGTGTTAGGTTAAAGATAATTGCAGCTTTGATGAATCGAGGGTTGAGCCGTGAATAACAACTTTTTCCGCAGCTATTCTGTCAATGATTCTGGTTTGGGTTGTTTCTTATCTTTGATTTTAGTCGGATTGTTGTTAGGCTCGATCGGACTGGGTTGGTTAGTCAATGGTTTTTTAATTCTCGTGGCATTTCTAATCATTTCCCCCGTCATTGCTTGGGGAATTTTTCGCTGGTGGTTGCGACGCAATTTAGTTGAAGATAGCTGTCCCGTCTGCAGCTACGAATTTACGGGTTTTAATCGCACAGAATGCCAATGTCCTAACTGTGGTGAACCGTTAAAAGTGGCAGGGGGTAAGTTTATTATTCTCACCCCTCCCGGTACGATCGATGTACAAGCGATCGAAGTACCTACCGGACAGTTGGAAGATTAGAGTCAAACCATCACCATCTAGGCACGCGCACCAAACTGAAAGCGGGGGTTCTGAATTTTAACAATAACAGCAGTCCCAGCAGGTGAATTGACCAATGAACGAGAATTAAGCCCCAAATAATTGCAAAAATCAAACTACTAACGGCAAGAGCTTTAAAAATATCATTATCGGTCTTTTGATACCAGAGAAGACTAAGGAAGGAAAGCAGTAGGAGTAGAAGCGGAAAAAGTGGGGAGAACATGGGGATCACCATTGGGTGAGGGGACTGTCTTCACATCCATAGCCTATCATTTTCCCTTGACGGCTACGGGTAGCAGCGGCTACATTCCCCCCTATTTGTCATAAATCTTTAGAATCAAATTAAAAAGTTTACGAGCCAATCTTTTAGTCTAAAGGTGGCGCGACAATCATCCTCATTGTAACGCAAAATAGCCGCCAATAAAGTCCGATCTCCTGTTTTTAACCACTGGTCATACCACCAAACGCATTGATCCCCGCTTACTCCTCGATCGCGCCATTGAAAGCCAATCCAGTTAGCGAGGGATTTTAAAGAATAACTTTCCACGGGAAAAGTTACCGAATTAACTACCTGATAGTGCAGATCAAAACAGCGAGAAACTAACTGATTAATCAAAGAAGAAGGGGTTTTATAAAGATAACCTAATCGCTTAATTGTTTCCACTTCGTACTCAGAAAAGTGAAAAATTGGTGCTTGATAATCCTGCATGACTAAGGTTAAAAATTCCTGCCATATCCTGCCTTCATCTTCTGGCTTTTCTGCCAAAAAGGGATAAAATTGCTGGGTATTAACTCGATAATCAACCCGTAAAATCCCCAAAAGATAATCTAAATTCTGTTCTGGTTCCGCTTCGATGTCAAAATAAAATTCAATCTCGGCCCTCGGTAGGGGAGACAAATAAGCAGTTTTGCCGTTGCTTTTGCGAAAGGCCCGATTTTCAATAATTGCTTGGGCCTGTAATTGTAACTGATTAGCCACCTCTAACCCCATCCCCTCCCCCATACGGGTAGGACAGGTAAGCGCCAGGGATTCCATAGTTGAAACCCCCAAAGACTGTAAAAATTGGTAACGACTGGGAGTCACCCCCGGGACTAAAGAAAGATGTTGACTCGCTTGGGCGATACCATAACAGTGACTATACCAATGACATAAACTGCAACGCTGACGCGAGATAAAAACTTCTGGTTCTTGGTGATTAATCACCATTGCGCCGAACTTTTTGATTATTTCCTCTAGTTTAGTTAACCAGAGATTCAATTCCACCCGATAGCGATTATGACGACGTAGGACAATTTCTGCGTAATTGGGAAAAACTCCCTGCATACTGGCTAATAAATAGGCGTAAAAAGTAGCCAGCATCTTATATTCAGGCTTAGGACGGCGACCGAGTTGAATATTGAGGGGATAATAAACCCAATCGCCAAATTTCGACTCTCCTGCCTGTTTAATTAATAAATGCGGGGAACCGGTTAAAGAGACGGGATAGCCAGATTGTAAAAGGACTCCGTGATAAATACAGGATACTCCCTGACCCATCAAAGCTTCCGTTTCCCTAGCGGCGGCTAAAATATCCGTGCTGGGAGTAGTCAGGGAACAATAATCGGGATAGGAGTCTTGCAGGACTTTTTTAACGTGAATTTGACTCTCCTGGCGCAATTTAAGCAAAAAATCTCGCTCAGGGTCTTTTTCTTGGCTATTGCCGTAGAGATTTAAAAACGCACGGCGTTGACAACGTTGGTAGTCTAGAAGTAGATCATCGGTCAGTAGCATTCTATCAAGGAGAAAAGTTAAGCTTTCCTGGACCTGTGAGGTAAAGTAAAAAATAATAAACTTAAAAAAAGAAAACATTCCCAAGTATGTTTCCTCTACTCTAATACTATTGTGACAATTGCGACTTAATCCGTCGATAGAATTCAGCCTTCGGTCGTCGGTCGTCAGGAAATGGGGAATTCAACTAAAACCCGAAAACCCCAAAACCCAACACCTTCTAACTGATAACTGATAACTGATAACTGATAACTGATAACTGACCCCCCATCTCCTCGCTTATGCAGAATTTAGACGAAAATAGCCTCGATTACGCCGTTAGTAAACCGGATTTAGCCGAACAAAGACAGGAATTTCGGGGACTTAGCAATAAAGTTTACTTTAATTTCGGTGGTCAGGGAACCTTGCCCAAGGCGGGATTAGAAGCGATTATCGATGCCCATAATTTTCTCCAACAAAAGGGGCCTTTTTCAGGACGGGTAAACGATTGGATTACCGGAAAAACGGAACTTCTCAGGCAAGAAATGGCTCAGGAGTTGGGAATCAGCCCCAGCACCCTCTCTATCACCGAGGATGTCACTGTAGGCTGTAATATCGCCCTCTGGGGAGTTGATTGGCAAGCGGGGGAACATATTTTACTGACCGATTGTGAACACCCCGGAATTATCGCCACGGTTCAAGAAATTGCCCGTCGTTATCATCTGGAAATCTCCACTTGTCCTATTCGGGAAACTTTAAACGGTGGCAACCCGATAGAAGTCATTTCCGCTCATCTACGTCCAAAAACTAGGGTTTTGGTGGTTAGTCACGTTTTGTGGAATACCGGACAGGTTTTACCCCTCAAGGAAATCTCGCAACTTTGTCATGATAATTCTGTCACCGAAAAACCCGTTTTAGTGGTGGTGGATGCTGCCCAATCCGTGGGTTGTTTGCCCTTGGATTTAAGCGCTACTGCCGCCGATTGTTATGCTTTTACGGGTCATAAATGGTGGTGTGGACCGGCTGGTGTGGGAGGATTGTATATTCGTCCCGAAATTTTCCCTAGTTTACGGCCCACTTTTATCGGTTGGCGCGGCATTGAAACAGATAACCGAGGACAGCCTATCGGTTGGAAACCGGATGCCAGACGCTTTGAAGTGGCCACTTCTGCCTATCCCCAATTTGAGGGTTTAAGGGCAACTATTGCGGTACATAACGCCTGGGGTGATGGGGGACAAAGATACGAAAAGATTTGTCAATTAGCGGCTTATCTCTGGGAAGAATTAAAGACGATTAAAGGGGTGAAATGTTTAAAAAATTCTCCGCCGGAATCCGGTTTAGTTTCCTTTCAAATTGACTCGGCCATCACCCCACAAAAGTTAGTGCAACAGCTAGAAAAACAAGGGTTTTTACTGCGAACTCTCCTCGACCCCCTCTGTGTGCGTGCCTGTGTCCACTATTTCACTTTGCCCTCAGAAATCGAGCAGTTAGTAGCAGCTGTCAAAAAGTTAGTTTAAAATCGGATTATAGGCGATCGACTATCGATAATGACGACCCCGCAACTTTTCGAGTGGGATGAAATTGACATCCTCACCGCCGGGGCCGGACGGTGATGACCGGCAGATCAAACAAACTTAATTGAACGACCGACCGCTGGGTTGACGCTTCACGGGATGCTGCTTCTTTAACAGAAGTCTTATGCTGTCCTCCACGCCCGTTTAAAGTCTCCGATTGCCCACCGGCGACCTTGATATTAATTGCAGCGTTGGCTCTTCTGGTTTCTGTGTGGAAACGAGGTCTATACTGATAGAATATCCGCAAAATAGCCCTAAAAGTCTTGCCCGATAAGCATTTCACGATTCCATAAGCAAAAATTATCACACAAAGTCGAGAAGAGCCCAGCGTTTACATCCC
>NZ_JASJFB010000741.1:0-2344 GCF_030065455.1 Microcystis sp. M53602_WE12
TTATTCGATCACGGGAGCGATTAACTCGCGTCTTTCCCCCGAAATAACTTTCACCTTACCTTCCTCATCGATATCGACCATGGCAGTATCCCCATCAGAAACCCGTCCGGAGAGAATTTCCTCAGCCAGAACATCTTCCAACAGACGCATAATCGCACGACGTAAGGGACGAGCAAGGTATTAAGTCTCCATAACTACTACCCAATCACTAGGAAAAGTAGAGTGCTGATCAAAGCTGTGATCAAGAGGAATCCCCAAATTTTCCAGAGCAATCCTTGCGCTTTGTTGGATTTAAGAGGCCAGAAATACACCCTACTGGCGAGATCAGACTTATTGTACTTTTCCTCAGTTAAGCAACTTTGGGATCGAGAAAGACCAATTAAGCAACTAACACTGTCGATACGTTCACCTAAACGAAACCTCAAAAAACTTTTTGGTTCTGCAAAGTTGACCACACCACTATTTACACTAGGGTCAAAGACAAGAGAAGCAAATTGAACCAAAATAGAAAGAACAACCAAGCTGCTAATTAACCATCGTTTGAGTCGATTAACCGATAACATCTCTAAGATTAGCAAAGCTATTAAGGGGAGAAGCAGTAGCTGAACTGAGGTAACGTGATAACGAGCAGCCCAAGAACCATCTCCATGCCAGAAATCCAGTTTGCTGGTTAAGATAATATGAAAGACAAGTGCAAAAATTGAGGAAATAAAATATATTCGTATATAAGGTGTTAATTTGTTAAATAAAATAATCCCCAATACTAAACACGGTAAAAGAAAGGGGTCGTAAATAAATATACTTTTAGCTGGTGAGAAGAGAACGCCGAGAATACCAACGTAGGGAGGGTGTATGAGAGGATAATTAGGGGGCAATTCTGGCAACCCTGAAAAGATTGCTCCATTGCGGATTTGCTCCATGAGTAAGGATGTTCCCGTTGTCCAAAAATCCCCAAAGCGTAAGTAATTAAATAATCTACTCATAAAAAAGAAGGGAAATAAGCCGAAGTTCCAGAGTATGGCTGTCTTAAAGATTTGATTCAGCTTGAAATTTTTATAAATTAGACAGCTAATTAGAAACCCAAAAACTGTGAGAGCATAAATGATAGTTGTCGAGCGAATTATAATAGCTGCTCCGATTGCCAATCCACTCAAAAAAACATAAGGTACTTTGTTAGTTTTAATATAAGCTAAAGCACAAGCATAACCTAAAATCACACAAAGTAGGACTGGATTATTTTGTTGAAAAGTTTGTGCATAGTGGAGAACGGTAGTACCTAGCAACCAAATCAAGCTAGCAGATGCCGCAATTTTCTCCTGAAAATCAAATAGTCTAAGTAACCAATAACAAGAGAGAACAACTAATACATTTAGAGGGATAACTACAAGAAAACTAACCGCAAATTCTCGTAATAAATAAGGCTTAATACTAGGAAAAACTTTAGAGAGTTGAGTGCCAATCCAATCTGCGGGCAACATTAATAAAGATTGTCCCATATCATAATGTTCATATCGTTTTCCATCTACTCCTAAAACACCAACACGGTCTAATCGAGAGGAAGGACGATAATTTGGGGGTAAAGAAACCTCCTCAGTTCCTGTCCACAGGGCATGGGCCATTCTTAGCCTAACATCGGTATCTGGAGGTAAGTTGGCAGGATTGATTATTGTTATCCAGAGTAGGGCAATAAGAGCTACTTTTGTGACTGTTTTCATGATCATCTATTTTTAGTATCTGTTTGAAAAGTTATCGGGCGTTGCTGATTTTAAGTATCAATTGTCCTCTCGGCAATTTTTAAAACCTAGCAGTAAGGTAACTTGTGGATAGGAGGCACAATTTAGTCTTCATGTCTTGATTCAGCGACACCGCTTTTTACTATCCTCCGCTGCTGCCGCTTCTAGGCTGGTAATTGCGGTTTCTGCCGTCAAAATGTCAGGAATATCACTTAAACTAGCAGTTTGATAAACCTGTTCATTTCTAGCAAATAAATTGCTCATATCTTGAGAATAATTAGAAGCGATCGATAGCAAAGCTCCGGCAAAAATATAAAGAGGTAAAGGCAAAATAAACCCCTTGGCCCATTGATAAAACTCCACCAACAAAAATAACAAAACACAGCCCACAAACCAAACTTTCATCGCACTTTTTCCCTATTTTTACGAGAAAAGGTGAGCAAGAAGCCCACCTTTTATTTAACTAATTACAGTGAGAATTTATTCGATCACGGGAGCGATTAACTCGCGTCTTTCCCCCGAAATAACTTTCACCTTACCTTCCTCATCGATATCGACCATGGCAGTATCCCCATCAGAAACCCGTCCGGAGAGAATTTCCTCAGCCAGAA
>NZ_JASJFB010000474.1:0-2515 GCF_030065455.1 Microcystis sp. M53602_WE12
ACGTGCGGGAGTTAAGTTCAAAGATGCGGATTTAATTGGGATTCCCTATCGCATTGTCACGGGTAAATCTCTCAAATCGGGTAAGGTGGAATTAGTCGAAAGAGCCAGTAAAAAAGCGTCAGAAGTAGCAATTAATGAGGTGGTTTCCTATTTAAAAACTGCTATTTCAAAGGTAAATGCTTCTGATTAAGTGATTAAATATACAGATAATTTGCTTAATTTCTTGAAAAACTTCTAAAAAAGGAGCTTTTGAGATTACTATATTATCTTTATGTCGATTTCTCTCAAAGCAAGTCTCAATCAACAAATTCAATCTCCTTAATGATGGCGATTTTTTGCTGTATTTTCTCAAGCATATAGTACTGACGACCGACTCCTGACTACCGGCTCCTAACCCCACCAACAAACTTTTTCAGCAGACCCTAATTAAGACTTGATCCAGTGGAATATGAGTCAGAAAAAATGTTTCTCCTTCCGAATCTCGCAAAGCTTCTAGATAGGCATCAATTCCTCGCGGTTGGGGACAATTTTCAACATCTGCCAAATGCAAAGCCAAAGCCGATCGCATTTGCTCCGTTGTTTCTTCTAAAGTCGCCCCTGTTGGTACACACCCTACTACATCGGGTGAATAAGCGGAAAATCCCGTTTCACTTTTTTCGAGAACAATTAGATAGGGCTTGCTGAAAAAGTTTTTCCTGGGGGCAGGGTGTGGGGTGTGGGGTGTGGGGTGTGGGGTTTTATCGATTTTCAGGTGGTCAACTACCTAATTTTCAGGGAAAAAGTACCTGAATTTTCCCCCCAATCACTCCAATGGTCGGCACTTTTTGAGGGAAAAAAAGTCTAAAAACCTTATCCAACAAGGTTTTTAGATTTATTCAGCAAACCCTAAATAATCTAGAGACGTTATCAGCAACGTCTCTAGTAGTTTTTGCCCTTGTTTACGTCGGGGTTTCTCGTTCTAGATTTTTGTAAATTTTTGTAAATTTAACTTGTTTTAAAACACTTTGTCTGGTAGCGATTATCCAAAGAAAAATAGATGAAAGAGGCAAATCGTCAAGAGAATAATCTTGTTTGCTGCCTGATCCCGGTCAATGATAAATTTTAAAATACCTAGTCTTTTACATTTTCCCAACTCTCGGAGTGATCCCCGATGTTAAAAAATCTCTTTGGTGGCAAAAAATCTGACTTTTACCTAGAACTAAAAGAAACCGATGGTGAACAAAAAGCGACAGCAACCACGGCAGCAGCCGCGCCTGTTGTGGAAGCGCCTGCCCCTGCTGTGGAGTCTGCTGCCGCCCCCGTAGCCGAGAAAAAAGCGAAAAAAACTTCTGTTAAGAAAGAAAAGCAAGCAAAAGAAACTCCCGCCGCTCCTGTGAGCGCACCGGCCCCCGTAGCCCCCACTAACGGTAAAGTAGAGCCACAAGAAGTGGAATTTGCGACAAAATACTTGATTACTCCTAGTCTGTCTCGCCGTCGCCCTGGTCCAAGTTTGAATGGTTTCAAAGACATGGCGCGCAAAGCGAAGCTACCTGCTAACCGCGGCTAAATCCCCCCCGGATTGCTTTCTCAAAAAAAAAAGGAGAGCTTTCTTTGACTCTCCTTTTTCATCAGGGTGCATCTACTGACTCAAGTTTAGCAGAGAGTCTTTTTAGGGTTGGTTATTTAGGTTACTCCCTAGAGTATTTTGGCGATAATTATTGCCTGTCTTCTTGGGCAATTTTTAAAACCTAGAACTAGGTTGACTGGTGGACGGGTGCAAAACTAGCATTCATAAGTAGGGAGGCAGAATTATGTGTAGGATGGGTTAGCGGTAGCGTAAACTATGCGGGCGTTGGGTTTCATGCTTCAACCCAACCTACGTTCTGGTGGACGGGTGCAAAATCAGCATTCATATTCTTGATTCGGCAACGCCATTAGGGATTAACTTTCGCCGCTCGGATTAGCCAACCGATTACCCCACCCGTAACACCACTGAGGATCGAACTGAGCGAAGCGGTGATCACCACTACTCCGATCTGTTTCCAGTTTTTCAGTTCCCCGACTTTTTCGGCGAGATCGGTGGTTTTCCCCGCCGCGTTCTCTATAACTTTAACTCGATTGCTTAAACCCTCTATCTTCGCGTCTAGGGTTCGGATATCGCCTTTAATTTCCGACTGCCCTAACTCTAAATTCTTCTGTCCGTTTTCCAGGTTGGTTAGTCGGTTTTCCAAGGTGGTTAGTCGGTTTTCGATCGCCTTTTGTCCGTTGGCAATACCGATGATTAAATCCTCTAATCTTTTTAAATCTTTTTCAGTTGCGGCTGTCATCAGTTAAACTCCTCTTAGTTGAATTTTTCTTGCCCCGATTCGATACTTTATTGATTGCGGATAACTTTCTCATCGGAAATTTTGGGTCTGAAACCCCGCCGTTCTAGGTTGGCTTTACGTTAGAATTAAAAGGCCAGTCTCGAAAACCAAGTGGACGGCGCAGCACCTTGAAAACTCGGCTTAGGGGGTTCCGACCAGAAAAGCTTGGC
>NZ_JASJFB010000229.1:0-3801 GCF_030065455.1 Microcystis sp. M53602_WE12
ATAATAAATTTGGCAGAGGATTAAAGATTAGTTATTGTGACTAACTCTTTTGGTTAGAACAAGATAAACTTGAGAATCTTCGGTCAAATTTATTGACTCAAAATCAGCTATACTTAATTTAAATGAAACAGCCCTACCCTTGCCCCCCCCCGACGTCGGGGGGGGCAAGGGGGACTATCGTAGGGCATACGAAAAGTAACGCGCAAGCGTGAGAACCACCTCTGGGTTGGATAACGCAAGGCATCTAATTTAAGTGGACTCGTTGAACTAAGAATCCCGAAGCGCTTAGTGCGACGGGATTGTCAAATAACTTCAAATTTTCGTGAGTGTTCACTTATCAGTAATCAGTTATCAGTTATCAGTTATCAGTGATCAGTTATCAGATTTAAGTTTACCGATCTCCCCACTTCCCCACTTCCCCAATTCATAATTCATAACTAACGAATGGGTTTAGCTAAATCACCGACTTTAAAACCATTACCGGTAATGATGCGACCGACGCTAGATTGACCATCAGCTTCGACAATTTCGAGAGTGCCAATCGGTTGAGTAATCTGACGGATAACCTTACCCGTTTGCGGATCCTTGACCGTTTGAGTCGTCCGTTCGATGGAAATGCGTAAACCGACACGATAACCTTCTCCCGTACCTTTATTGAGAATTACCTGATTTCCCGCCACGGCAGCCACTAAAGCGGTGACAGTCGGGAGCGAGCGAGGTGTAGCGGCGATTTGGTCGGCTTTATCATTGAGATTATCCACCACCCGCGCCACTGCCTTATCGGTGGCAATACTGAGTAATTTCCCTTCATTGGAAGTTTGGGAACCACCCCCAACGCCTAAAACCACGGTTGAACCATCGGATTGATTGGCAGTACCATCTCCCTGAGCGGTGGTAATAATTTCGGCCGTGGTGGTATTAATTGCCCGGACATTCAACTTGACAAAAGCATCGGTTTCTGTCTTGGCAGTGCTAAAAATAATAAACGAGCCACCGGATTGTTTTTTTTGTAAATCGAATTGGGTAATCGAACCGATAATCACCACATCTACCCCCAAAATTTGCCCGATTTGAGCAGCGGTAGCGGCATCTACCCGTCCCGAAGCCCCCAAATTCTGTTCTCTAAGGACGGCATCAATGCGACTGCGCTCAATGACTGTATAGCGACCACTTTCCACCAATTTATTGACGAGAATATCACTGACACCACTGGCTCCACCATTGAGAAATGTTAACCACTGGGGATTACTGAGACCGCTATAATCGAAGTCTAAAACCGCTACTCGCACCTTTTCGCTTTTTTGGGCTAAGAGTAATGGTAAATTGTTAGAGATAGCTTGGGAGAAAGCCGGTGCGTTAAAGCTAAAACCCAAACTAGAAGCGACTCCCACAAGGGTGATTAGGGCAGAAAAACCACGGATAGTATCTCGATCGAACATGATAATGAGTTCTCCAGTCAAATAGAATATAGCTCATAATACATCTGAAAATTGCTCTAACTATCGAGAGGGAGAATTTTGAATGGCAGTAATTAAACCTCTCACTTCCTCGGTTCCCTCGGAAGCTTCAAAGGAAGTGGGAAATTTACCCTTAGCAATCATCCGCAATCCCAAGGGGGCAATACTTAATAAACCCTGTAAATCGCGCCAATAATTGCCCAGCACATAGAGGCCGAATTTGCGTTCATCCACCCATCCCCCTGCTTTGACTAATTCCACTAAAACTTTCCGGTGACGAATGGGACGACTACTATCGGCCGACTTGCGAGCGAGTATTTCCTGTTTAATTTTACCGATCTGATCCATAGGAGCCACTTCCATAGGACAAACCGCATTACAGAAATAGCAACGGGTACAACCCCAAACCCCTGCGGTGCCTTGGTTATAAAGTTCTAGGCGACCTTCTTGATTACCATCGCGGGAATCTGCTAGAGTGCGCTGCGCTTTTGCTAAAGCGTGGGGCCCGACAAAATCAGGATTGACTTGCTTGGCGTTACATTCCGAATAACAGGCCCCGCACATAATGCAGTTACCCATCTGATTGAGATTGGCTCTTTCTTCTGGAGTTTGCAGAAATTCTCGTTCGGGAATGCTACGTGCTTGACTACTAATATAAGGTTCAACTTTTTCTAAATCGTCCCAAAACGGTTGCATATTGACAATTAAATCCCGGATAATCGGTAAATTACCCAGAGGGGCGATCGTGATTTCGGGAATTTCTCCGGCATCTTTTTGGCTACAATGGTTTAATTCACTGGCGATATTTTGTTGACAAGCCAAGGCCGAACGACCGTTAATTTTCATCGCACAGCTGCCACAAATTGTATTGCGGCAATTTTTACGAAAGGCCAAAGTTCCATCAAGTTCCCATTTGATGCGATTAAGGCAGTCGAGAATTGTATTTCCCGCCTCCACCTCTAGGGTAAAATTTTCTAGGTAGGGGGTGTCGTTGGGTCGTTGACGCAGAATTTTAAAAGAAACTTCCATACTCGGCACGGGGATGAGGGACTCCTAATACTCAGGATAATCGATGTTAACGGGCCAAAGGGGAGCTAGTAATGGTAATTAATCCTTAAGATTTTCCCCGGTCGGTTGAGCCAAGGGGTGGGTATCTAGGCCTAATGATAGATGGGGAAGTCGCTCGAAAACAGTTTAATCACCCCGGATTTGCTGCTCTGGGTCATTAGTTTTTTGCCAACTCCAACCACAATTATAGTTGCTCAATTCCTTGCTAGGTATAGCTTTATCGGTTTTATGGCCTTACTTTCTCCCCCCTGTTTTCCTCCCACCCGACCAAAAATTGCCAGAGTCTTGACCAAAAATTTCCCCTCCCCCACAAGGTTTACACTTACTACCTAGTCCGGGGTCTTCTTACCACGATTGTCATCACCGAACCATCAGTTTTAAAAAATTTATTATTCCCCTCTAGACATTTTTGGCGAGATTTTTGGTATGATCAATTTGTCAGTGTAAACTTAATTGACAGTCAGTCAAAAATCAAGGAACATTAAAAAGTACCATGAGTGATGTCTCTCCTACTCCCCTAACCGGGAAAGCTCTACTTCAAAAAGTCAAAGAGTTATCCCACTTACCCCGTCGCGAAACGGCAAAACGTTGTGGTTACTACTCTCAAAGTAAAGATGGTCAGGTTCGGGTCAATTTAACCGACTTTTACGATGCTGTTTTGGGTGCAAAAGGGGTTCCTCTTGATCCCGAAGGCACTAAAGATGGCCGCGGCCGCGAACCCACTTTCCGGGTTAGTGTCCATAAAAATGGTCAAATCGTCATCGGTTCCACCTATACCGAACAAATGAACTTGCAGCCTGGCGATGAGTTTGAAATCAAACTTGGCTACAAGCACATCCACCTCAAACAAACGGAATCAGAAGAACCGGTAGAAGCTTAAATAGGTTACGGAGTAGGGATAAGGAAAAAAAAATCGGCAGTCAAAAGGGCTAATTTTGACAGGACCGACCAAAAAGACAATATAGATTCTTATCCCTAATTCTAACCCCTGACCGCCTCTTTCATCAACTCGAGGGGTTTTCCTTAAGCACTTTTTCTTCTTTTTCGCAACCCCCTAGGGATGGATTTTTGTTGGAGCTAGGCTTTATCAGGGCAAAGTTCCACAGTTATTCTGTCCCTGGAGGGTTTGTTGTTTTAGCCATCAGGAGACTCCGAGACAGGAGACTCCGAGACAGGAGACTCCGAGACAGGAGATTATTTCTATTTAGGGTTTGCTGAATAATGGTAAAACCCTTTTAAAATAAAGCTTTTGACCTGTTAAAGTCCGATGTTCATG
>NZ_JASJFB010000086.1:0-9724 GCF_030065455.1 Microcystis sp. M53602_WE12
AAAAAAGTTGACGCTAAAATTGTCAGCCTTATTAAAGATGTTCAAAGAGAGCCTTTTTCTGGATTAGGAAAACCAGAAGCATTAAAACATGAACTATCAGGATTATGGTCACGACGCATTACAAAAGAACATCGCCTAGTTTATAGCGTGTCTGATCAAGAAATTGTTATTGTTTCCTGTAAATTTCACGGCTCTTCTGGTTTCTGTGTGGAGGGAAGAAGAATAGGGATAATTTTATAGAAATATAGTCTTCAAAGCCTTGCCTAGCAAGACTCCTACGAATGATAATCAGTGCTTATCACACAAAGTAGAGAAGAGCCATTTCACTACTAATAATTGCCAGAAATTCCAGAACTAGCTTAGAGCAAGAATTAGGGAACACGAAAACTTAAGAAGAATTTCTGAAGAAAGGGAAACCCAACCTACATTTTTCTTTTATTCTTGTCCAACACCACCATCGAATACTGTCCTATCCCTAGAGAAATTAATTGAATAGAACATTGCAAGTCAAAACAGGATTATGTTGATTTTGGACTCGACTTTAACACTCTTGAACACTTTAAACAGGATTTAGTATTACACAAGAGCTAGAACCTCTGGAAATGCGTTGCAAGGGAGACCCTTGCAACGAGGTAGAAACGAGAAGAACCACTTACTTATTAATTTTCCACAAAAGTAAATTTACCATTTTTACCATCGGCATTCATTTTAATTTGTGCCACGGAGAATTTATCCTGAATGATTTCCCCTTCGGGAGTAAAAGCAATATCTCCCAGGACAGAACGTAGGTTGGGTTGAAGCATGAAACCCAACGCCCGATTATGTTACGCTACCGCTAACCCATCTTACAAATAATTGTGCCTCCCTACTTAGGTACTTAAGAACAAAACTATACCCATAAGCTATCAGCCATTAGCTAAAGTCTGACCACAACCTCCTCAGCAGTCAAGCAGAATCGGATCAAAAATATTTTGTCAATCTGTTTTTCATGCCAAAGAAAAAGCTTTTTGTCAAGCATACAAAAGAACTACATTTTTCAGGAAAATCAAGAATTTTTTCCAGAAAATGTCAGCCAAAACACTGTTTTTAGGGAACAAAATAATCCTGGCTATACCATATATAGAGTGATAAGATTATTTAACACGCTAGATGTTGTGTTTTCCCAGAAAATCTGATATAATACTCTAGTACAAATAGATTAATTTGTCAAATTTTTTAACGCCGCAATTTCCTAATTATGCAATCAAAGCCCTTGACTACTACCGTCTCCATTCACAAAAATAACGAAGTAATACCCTTTCGTTCTACCCCTTTAGCTAATATGGGCAGCCATGGAATTAGAGTGATTCGGCGCGATGGTTCCACCACAAGCTTAAATATCGGCAAAATTCGCGACGTGGTAGAGTGGGCTTGTGAAGGCAAAAAAGTCAATTCAATCGCCTTAGAAGCAGGTTTAACCACGCGCCTGCGGGATGGGATTACCACCAGGGAAATACAGGATAATTTAATTAATTGCGCCCTAGAAATGTGTAGTCCCGAGGAACCGGATTGGCGCTATGTGGCGGGAAGATTGCATATTTGGAGTCTGTGGAAAGATACCTTAGTAGTCCGGGGTTATCAGTACGGAAATTACGAGAAAACTGTCAAAACTCAAGTTAAAAATCGGCTGTACGACGAAAGGATTCTCATCTATTCCGAGGCAGAATTAAAAGAAGCTGGTTCTTGGATTAATTCCGATTGGGACATCGATTATGATTACGCAGGGGCATTGTTAATCACTAGCCGTTATTTACTCAAAAATGAGTTACCCCAAGAGGCATTATTAACCTGTTCCTTGCTGCTTGCCACTGTGGAAGAACCAGCTAATAGACTCCCCTGGGCGAAGAAATTTTATCAAGCGATTGCTCAAAGAAAAATCTCTCTCGCCACCCCAATTTTAGCCAATTTACGCACTCCCAAAGGTTCCTTAACCAGTTGTTTTATCCTCTCCATTGACGACAGTTTAGAAAGCATTTTCGACGAGATTACTAATGCTGCCCGCATCTCAAAAAATGGTGGCGGTGTCGGGGTGAATGTGAGTAGAATTCGCGCCACTGGTAGCTGGGTAATGGGGAAAGCTAATGCTTCCGGGGGGATTATTCCTTGGATTAAATTACTCAACGATACAGCTATTGCAGTAAATCAGGGGGGAAGACGCGCCGGGGCAGTAACTATCGGTGTTGACATCTGGCATTTAGATGTGCCAGAATTTCTGGAAATGCAGACAGAAAACGGTGATCAAAGACGTAAAGCTTATGATGTTTTTCCCCAATTAGTTATCACCGATGAATTCATGCGTCGGGTGATAAATAAAGCCGAGTGGACATTAGTAGATCCCTACGAAGTTCGCAATAAATTAGGTATAGAATTAGCGGAACTATGGGGGGAAGAATTTGAAGAGGCCTATCGTTTAGTAGAAGCTAATTTAGATCAAGAGATTCTCCTCTATAAAAAAATCAATGCCCGGGACTTATTTAAAAGTATCATGCGTTCCCAAGTAGAAACAGGAATGCCCTACATTGCCTTCAAAGATACCATCAATCGCGCTAATCCTAATAAGCACGATGGCTATATCCCCGGTGTAAATTTATGCGTCGCGGGAGAAACAAAAATTCTCACTGACCGAGGACAAATAGCAATCGCTGATTTGGTGGGGGAATATGTTAATGTCTGGAATGGATTGGAGTGGTCAGAAGTATTAGTTAAAAAGACTGGAGAAAACCAGCCTTTATTAAAGGTCAATTTCTCTAACGGAGAGGCATTAGAATGTACTTACTACCATAAGTTTTACGTTCAGAAGAACTACAAGGGAACCGTGGAAATTGTGGAGGCAAAAGACCTCAAACAAGGAGATAAATTAATTAAATACCAGCTGCCTCTCATCCAGTCAGAAAATGATCTTGACTTTCCCTACGCCTACACCGCAGGATTCTTTTCTGGAGATGGGAGTTACGGAAACAATGGAATGCCAGAAGTTGACCTATACGGAGTTAAAAAAGAGTTACTTCCCTTATTGGCTATTCGTAACAAATATCGGGGAAATGGCTCTATTGAAAAAGGTACTTTTTGGAGAAAAGAAACCGATACCCTAGGGGTATATCATGACAGTAAACAAGATCGGATCGTCTGTAAACTCCCGTTAGATATTCCCAGTAAATTTACAGTTCCTCTCAATGGTTACACAATTAAATCTCGTTTAGAATGGTTAGCTGGTTTACTTGATGCCGATGGAACAGTTGCCCGCAATGGTTCTAACGAGTCTCTCCAGATTGCTGCTGTTAACCGGCAATTTTTGCTCGATATTCGCCTAATGTTACAGACTTTAGGAGTTGATTCCAAAGTTACTTTTATGGATGACGGTGGCTATAAATTGATGCCAAATGGAAAGGGAAATTATCAAGAATATCTCTGTCAACCAAAATATCGTTTACTGATTAATTCTGTCGGACTATTTCAACTTGGTCAATTGGGACTTAAAACCCATCGCTTACAATGGACTTTAAAAGAACCCCAACGTTCGGCCACTCAGTTTATTCGCATTGAATCGGTAGAGTTAACCTGTCGTCGAGATGACACCTACTGTTTTACAGAACCCAAGCGTCATCTGGGAATGTTTAACGGCATTCTAACAGGACAATGCACCGAATCTTTTAGCAATGTCACCCCCGATAAAACTGCCCATTGCTGTAATTTAGTTAGCCTTAATTTAGCCAATATCGACAGGGAAGAAATCGAGTCTAATTGTCAAATCGCTGTCAGGATTCTCGACAATACTATCGATATCACTAATCCTCCCTTTGATAATGCTAAAAACCACAACGATAAATATCGCACTATTGGGGTAGGGGCGATGGGATTGGCTGACTGGTTAGCTAAACGGAAATTATCCTACAATAACCTGTCAGAAATTAGTAATTTATTTGAAGAAATTGGCTATTGGTGTACCTATTCTTCGATGGAATTAGCCAAAGAACGCGGCGCTTATCAAGCTTTCTTGGGTAGTGAATGGAGTCAAGGTAAATTAATCGGAGCAAAACCAGTGGCATGGTTTTTAAATAACGCGGTGCAACCGCAAAGATGGCAACAATTAGCCGAAGATATTCAACGATTTGGCATCCGTAACTCCCATATTACCGCCATTGCTCCTAATACTTCCTCTAGTTTGGTACAGGGATGTACCGCTAGTGTTTTGCCGGTTTATAGTCGCTTTTTCTACGATAAATGGGCAAAGGGAACCGTTCCCATCGCACCACCTTTTATTGAAGAAGCTTTCTGGTTTTATCCAGAGAATAAAAATCTCGAACAGCAACAAGTGGTAAAAGCGATCGCTACTATGCAAGAATGGATTGATACGGGGATTTCTATGGAATTATTATTCAACCTCAATGAAGGGGTTTATTTCCCCGCAGAACCCAACCGTTGTCTCACTGCTAAAGATATCTTTGATACTCTCATCATGGCGTGGGAATTGGGGTGTAAAGCGATTTATTATATCCGTACCGTACAAAAGGACAATTTTCGAGAGTCTGACGATAGTTGTTCTAGTTGCGCTAATTAAGGTTAACTTGGGTGGGCAATGCCCACCTTAATTTTTTTATATCATTTAAAATAAGTCCTACTCATCACCTAATCACAGCTATGGATAAGACTTTATACGAACAGGATTACTATCTCTGGATAGAGAAAACCATATCTTTACTAGAAAATCATCGGTTTTCTGATTTAGATTTAGAGAATTTAATTGAAGAAATAAAATCTATGTCTATCAGTCAACAGAAAGCCCTTAAAAGCAATCTGACCGTGATTTTATGGCATTTACTAAAATACTTACAAGAGCCAGAAAAACAAACCAGAAGCTGGGCATTAACCCTTTTTGAGCAGCGAGAAAGAATCGAAGAAGATTTAGAAAATAGCCCTAGTCTTAAGAGTTTTTTAACAGAAGACAATTTAAAAAAATGCTATAATAAGGACAGAAAAAAAGCCGCTATTGAAACAGGGATAAACCTAGAGAAATTCCCGAAGGATTGCCCATTTACTTTGGCAGAAGCCCTAGATTTTGAATTTATTCCTAATCAAAATCAAAACATTTGACTTTTTACCGAAAATCTATTATAACCTAAAAGTGCCATAATATCCAAGTAATCATGTCCTTACATTTAGTTAATTCTTGCCATTCGATGCCCATTTCCCCGATCTTCAATCCGGCGGGAGATGATGCGATCGAAAACCGTTCGATCTGGTTTGGTAACACCACCAACCTGATGCAGTTAAACGATGTCCGCTACACCTGGGCGGTGGGTTTATATCAACAAATGCGCGAAAATTTCTGGATTCCGCAACGCTTAGATATCACTCAAGACGTGACTGAATACGGGCATCTTACCGACGAAGAAAGATATGCTTATGATGGTATTTTATCCTATCTAACTTTTCTTGATTCCGTGCAAACCTGTAATATTCCCCACCTAAAAGGTAGCGTCACTGCGCCAGAAATTAGTCTTTGTATGGCGGAACAAATTTCTCAAGAAGCCATGCACAATCAAAGTTATCAATACTTAATTGAAACCATTATTCCCTCGGATCGCAGAGGCGAAGTTTATGACTTTTGGCGTACCGATAAAGTTCTCAAGGATCGCTGTGAATTTATCGCTAGTCTCTACCAGCAATACATCGACAAACAAACTACTGAAAGCTATTTTATCGCCCTTCTTGCCGATTATTTGCTGGAGAGTTTGTATTTTTACAACGGCTTTATCTTTTTCTATAATCTCGCTTCTCGACAGCTAATGTCCGGTAGTGCTGACGTTTTCAAAATGATCAACCGGGACGAATTAAGTCACGTCCGTTTGTATCAGAAACTTATTCCCGAAGCCATGGCAACTTTTTCCCATTCCGTTGAACAGATTTATGAGATGTTCGATACGGCCGTTAAACACGAATGTCGCTGGACAAATCACATTGTTGGCAACGACATTTTAGGTATTACCGAATACAGTACCGAACAGTACACCAAATACCTCGCTAATATTCGACTGAAAGCGATCGGACTTGAGCCTTTATACAAGGAAGAAAAGTATAACAAAAGTCCCTATAATCATCTGGAACGCTTCTCCGATACCAAAAAAGAAGGCCACACCAAAGCTAACTTTTTTGAAGCAACCGTTACCAGTTATGTTATGTCTTCTGGCTTAACTGGATGGGATGAAATTTAAAATTTACGGGACAAGAATAACCCAATTTCTTACCATAAAGTGGCAATTTTGTCAAATATTTTGACAACTTTTGACCCTCTATTCGCTGGGGTGCAAGGGGCCTTTTGCTCCTTCGACCCCGCTCAACCTTTAACGATCCCTACTGGCATCTCGGTAATTATAAGTAGGGCTGGCTGAATAATGGTAAAACCCTTGTTGGTTAAGACTTTTAGAGTTTTTGTAAATCAAAAAGTACCAGATATGGGAGTGATCGGGGGGAATTTAGGCACTTTTTCCCTGAAAATTAGGTAATTGACCCCCTGAAAATCGGTAAAACCCTACACCCTACACCCTACACCCACGAAAAACTTTTTGCCGCAAACCCTAATTATGACGATTGCCATCATAATGAATTCTCGCCCCGGCCCATTGTAATTTTTCCTGTAGAGTCTGATAAAAAGAATAGCTTTCCCGCAGGATAATAAATTGGGCGAATTTTTCAGCTTTGGTAACTCCCACCCATTGCCCGGGCCAAATGGAAGTGGCTAAAGCGCCATCCATCCAGAGTTTAGTGTTTAATTCGTAGTCTCCCAGAGGCCAAATACTGACCAGAGATGCCGGGGGAATGACAATCGGCCGACTGGAGAGACTCAAGGGACAAATCGGGGTAACAGCGATCGCTTCCATGCCGGGGTGTATAATCGGGCCATTAGCGGAAGCGGTGTAACAGGTGGACCCCGTGGGAGTAGCCACTAATAAACCATCTCCTTGGTACTGATCTACTACTTCCCCGTCCACTTCGATTTCGAGGATTGAGGTGGGCATCCTATCGATACTAGCGGGTTTCACACACATCTCATTCAGGGCATAAAATGCCTCGCTCACTGGCTGCGGGTTTCTTTTATCCCCTTCATAGATTCTGGCCTTTAACATCATCCGTTGTTGTACCGCGTAGTGGTCGGATTGTAAACGATCCCAGACCGTCTCCGTATCCTGGAAAATCTCAAAAGGTTCCGTTAAAAATCCCAGATGGCCGCCGACATTCACCGCTAAAATTGGAATGTCTTCGTGAGCTAAATAGCGAGCGGCGGCTAAAATGGTTCCATCTCCCCCCAAAACGATGGCAAGGTCGATTTTTTCCGATGCTGAGGCTAAAAATACCGGATAGGGATTATCTTTAAAGCCACTGGGTCCCATTAAAACTTTACACTGACGGGCTTCTAACTGTTTAGCGCATTTTTCCGCCCATGCTTTACTTTGGGGATGGTTGGCCTTGTGAGCGATGATGACTTGTTTTAACTGCACGGAGTTGAGACCTTGTTCGGAGGTTCTATATTTTTAACAATACCAAGACTGGGCAGATCGGGTGAAAAGTAACAGGTAAAAAAGGGGGTTGGGGGAATCACCTCGGCCTCACTGTAGCCAATTTGACAGAATTAATCGATAGATAAGGGTAAATGGAAGTAACTAGGATAAGCTCGCAGGTTTTAGCAATCTTATCCCGTTTTTTCCCTGTAACTGCTGTATCTATGCGGCTTTTTCCCAATTATCTCTCTCAACACCCCTACCACTTAATTTCCATGCAGAGTTATAATTGTATTAAGATGTGTAACAGTTCTCTGGCAAACTCTTGACAAAGGATAACAAATCTGCTCTCCCAAAAAACAGGAAAGGTTTTATTTCTATGACATTAATTCAAACCGCCCAATTATCGCTAGAAACTTTGGCTTTAGCCTTTTTTAAGCAGACAGAAGGACGCTGGCAATCCCAGAGACGTTATTACACCCTCACCCAAGAAACGGAACCCCAAGAAGTTATCAGCGCCATCGAGATTAAATATTTACCCCAAGGCAGCGAACCATTAATTCAACTGGCCCGTTTACATAATCTGGAAGATACAGTTCTATTAGGTGGTACGGAAGTGACTTGGCAAAGTAATTATCTCCGTCCCCAGAGTAAAAAACCCTCCAACGGTTCGACTATATTCGGTATTTTAGATAATATTCTCTATCGCGATCGGGGATTTGCGACGGATAAACCCGTTAGTGCCATTTATACCTTTCCTAACCCCTCTACTCTCTGTCTGAGAACAGAATACGCCGGTTCTGTCTTTGAAGAAGAAATTAAACTCATCGGTCAACAATATCGCACCCGACAAACTATTATCTCTCGCGCCGGTCAAGAATTGATGATCGGTCAATATCTAGAAAAACGGGTCAATTAGTCAAAAAATCGGCGGCTATTCCCAGAATTTTGACTTCTATGCTAGGAATAGGGCTGAAATCAAGCAGCCCTTCCCATAACTCCCCTTTAAACCGGGGTTAAATTGTCTTGATTCTGACTAGCGAGAAACTTCTCTAATTCCGTAATCGCATCGGCATCGACTTTAGTTTGCATGGGACAGAATTTCGGTCCACACATCGAACAAAACTCCGCCGTCTTATAGATATCTGCGGGTAAAGTCTCATCGTGGTATTCCTTAGCGCGATCGGGATCCAAGGATAACTGAAATTGACGATTCCAATCGAAATTATAACGAGCAATGGAGAGTTCATCGTCACGATCCCGCGCTCCGGGACGATGACGGGCGATATCTGCCGCATGAGCCGCTATTTTGTAGGCAATTAAGCCATTTCGCACATCTTCAGCGTTGGGTAAACCGAGATGTTCTTTCGGGGTGACATAACATAACATCGCCGTCCCGTACCAACCCGCCAGAGCCGCCCCGATCGCCGAAGTGATATGATCGTATCCGGGGGCAATATCGGTGACAAGGGGACCGAGAACATAGAAAGGTGCTTCGCTACACTCCTCCATCTGTTTTTTCACATTAAACTCAATTTGGTCCATGGGAACATGGCCCGGTCCTTCCACCATCACCTGTACATCGTGTTCCCAAGCGCGACGCGTTAGTTGGCCGAGGGTTTTCAATTCCGCTAATTGGGCCGCATCGGAAGCATCGTGGGTACAACCGGGACGTAGGGAGTCACCGAGACTAAAAGAAACGTCATAACGCTTGAAAATCTCGATAATTTCGTCGAAATGGGTATAGAGAGGATTTTGCTTGTGGTGGTGCAGCATCCACTTAGCAATAATACCACCGCCCCGGGAGACAATCCCGGTCAGACGGGTTTTGACTAAAGGCAGGTGTTCGATGAGGATTCCCGCGTGAATCGTCATGTAATCTACCCCTTGCTGGGCGTGTTTTTCGATAATGTGGAGGAAATCTTCGGGGGTGAGTTTTTCAATATTGCCGTGAACGCTTTCCACCGCTTGATAGATGGGTACAGTACCGATGGGGACGGGAGAAGCATTGATAATCGCAGTGCGAATTTCGTCCAAATTACCGCCACCGGTGGAGAGATCCATCACCGTATCGGCGCCGTATTTGACCGCTAGGTGTAATTTTTCCAGTTCTTCGTTAATATTCGAGGAGTTAGGGGAAGCCCCGATATTAGCATTAACTTTACACTTAGAAGCAATACCGATCGCCA
>NZ_JASJFB010000759.1:0-4224 GCF_030065455.1 Microcystis sp. M53602_WE12
CAAATTAGTTCCCCCATAGAACCCCCTTGAGCCATCTGGCACACTTTTCTCTTTTTGTCAAATTTTATGTTAAGAAAGATGTGACTAATGGATAGCTTATCAAGGGGGGATTAAGGGGGGATCGGCACCCCCCTTATCAAGGGGGGCAGGGGGGATCAGAGGCAAAATCTATCTTCAATTTAATTATAACTACTTACTTACCTACATTATTCTCATTCCGAGATTTCGATCGAATTAAACGATCTTTGCCAACGTTTTTTCCAGTGGCTAGTCGGTTCTAAATCAGAGAGAGCCTGTTCGCTGCGACGACGTTGTATAATCACTTCGGCTGGGTCAGTTAAAGTCGCGTCTCGATAGGGAATAGCGGCTTTAGTTTGCAGATGTTCCCGTTCCTGTGCCGATAGAGATGGGGGTAAGGACAAAAAACTGGCTATTGTCCCTGGCGATCGCCGTCCGACGCTATCGGTGGCTCCAATCTGCAATCCTGCTAATTGTAAAGCCCTTCGCACCGAGGCAGCACAGGAATAGGTGACTAAATAACCCGTCGGACTCAGGCATTTGGCCACTAAAGCTAAAAACTCCACCGTCCACAGTTGCGGACATTTACCCGGGGAAAAGGGATCGAGAAAAATTGCCTCTGCTTGAAAACCCGCCTCAATCACCTTGGTTATCGTCTGTCGCGCATCCCCGATTAACAGTTTAGCGGTGAGATTAGGCAAGTCTAGCCGGTGATTATGGGCAAAATCATTTAAATATTCGGGAATTGGTTGATTCCAACTATTTAAGAGATTCTCTCTAATAGCCGCTAGGGGAACCATTCGATCGCTTTCTAAAGCTAATAATTCTACCCGACAATCCCCCCTAACTTGCCAAATGGCTGCCAACGCAGCGGCGGCATTATACCCTAAGCCGTAACAAATGTCAAGAATTTTCAGATTATTGCTCTGGTCTGCTTTCGCTGCCAGACGACTGGAGAGGATAAATTTTTTCTCAGCCTCTTCCCTTGCCCCGGAGGTAGAATGATAACATTCGCCGAATTCGGTCGAAAAAAAGGTATAAGAACCATCCTCAGTGACTTTTTGCGGGTAAGCTTCGGGGGAGACAAGCATGGTGATGGAGAATGTCTTTGAGGTGAATATCGGTTTCCAGCAGGCAAGCATGACCACTATTGGGCAGAATCGTTAATTTTGCGGCGGGTAACTGCTGAATTAGGCGTTTAGCTTCCGCTACCGATGGTAACAGTCGGTCGCCTTGACTGGCTATCACTAACACCTCCAATTGCAGATCTTTTAACTCGCTGGCACTAACCTGAAACCGTTGTAACTGGGATAAACGCCAGCTAATCGTCTTCGGTGGGACGTATTGCATGGCTTTGAGGAGAGAGCGGCGATCTTCCCGGGATATTCGACCGAGAGCGGCGAGAAAGGGTAAAATAGTTAGTGCCGAGCTGCCGTGGATGAAATCGGGCATTATCTGGGTGATACCGATTCCCAAGCTTAAAAGAGGTCTTTGATTAAAAGAAGAAGCGGGGTTAATTAAAATCAGTTTTTTAATTAATTTTGCTGATTTTGTCGCTATTTTCAAGGCTAAACAGCCACCAAAAGACTCACCGCAGAGATAGACTTTTCTCGATTGTCCCTTTAATTCCTGGGCCAATAAAGCAATCACGCAATCGCTTAATTCCTCCCAATCACCGAGATATTGCGGGGAAATCGCCAAACAACGCAGATCGAAGTAAGGAGCAAGGTTTTTAATCTGACGATGGTAGAGTTGGCCGCTGCCATCCATTCCGGGTAAAAATACAAACAGGGGATAATCGGGACGGGGATGACGGGGAATAATCCAACTGACAGGTTGTTCCATTGTGCAACAAGCGCGATCGATGTTAAAAAAGTTTTTTCTGGTTATCTATTTTAAGGATAATTAATATTAGAGAGATTGGCCAATTTTAAGAGTAGTAAGCTAAACGGCGCTTAACCTGCATGATCCAACAGCTATAACCCTTTTGGAGTCTATATCGGTGATCCGAAGTAAAAGCCGTTTAGCTTATTAACCCCCAACCTATGGATGGTTTCTCCCTGCTCCCCAATCCCTGATAACTGATAACTGATAACTGGATTAACTGAGCTAAATTTTTAGGCCGCTGCTAAATTAGCAGCCACGAAATCCCAATTAACCAACTTGGTTAAAAAGTCGCTGATGTAATCGGGACGACGATTTTGGTAGTCGAGATAATAAGCGTGTTCCCACACATCCATAGTTAAGAGGGGAACCTGTCCGGCGGTTAAAGGATTGTCAGCGTTGCCGGTTTTGGTAACTTTGAGAGTACCGTTATCGAGAACCAACCAAGCCCAACCGCTACCGAATTGAGTAGCGCCCGCAGTTTTGAAAGCTTCGACAAATTTCTCGAAACTACCGAAATCTGCGTTAATTTTATCGGCTAAAGCACCGGTAGGCGCACCGCCACCACCCGGTTTCATGCAGTCCCAATAAAAACTATGATTCCATGCTTGGGCGGCATTGTTGAAAACCCCAGCTTTAGAGGCATCACCAGCAACCTTAACGATAACTTCTTCTAAAGAGAGAGCATCGAGTTCCGTATCTTTGACCAAACCGTTATAGTTATTGACATAAGCGGCGTGGTGCTTGTCGTGGTGGAATTCTAGGGTACTTTTGGTGATACAAGGCTCTAAGGCAGTGTAATCGTAGGGTAAAGGGGGAAGTGTGTAAGCCATGTGTTCTCTGTATCCTCTCTTGAGAGCTTGTTTAAGGTAGTGTTGTTAACCTTTTGTCAGTATTCAGCTTAACCAAGACGAATACCTTTGCAATAAAACTTTACACCCTCAATCATAGCACCGAAGGAGACTTGATCAGTGATCACTGATCGATCAGCTTTTTTCTCCCATCTCCCTTCTCCCCCATCACCTCAACTCCCATCGACCATCTCCTAAATCCTGAGAAGATCACCAAACAATGTTAAAATAATTCCCGTACTGTAGGCGCTTGCAGATTCTTGTGGGCGTGGCAGGGCAGGCGAAAAACGATTCCGTTCGGAATTAGACCAAAAAAGCTCCACTGGAAACAGCAGTAGATTTTATCTCACTGGGTTGACCGGTTGGCACTTCGTCAAATTACGGATCAATACAAAATTATCATTTACAGATCTTTCTTGGTAACTTATGGCACAGCGTACACGCTTAGGTGAAATCCTTCGTCCCCTCAACTCGGAATATGGTAAAGTTTCTCCCGGTTGGGGAACTACCTTGCTGATGGGAGTTTTTATGGCTCTGTTTTTAGTCTTTTTGCTGATTATTTTACAGATCTACAACTCCTCCCTAATTTTAGAAGGATTTAATGTAGATTGGGGTCAGTAAGCAGATTCCAACAATCTCGTCGCCATTTTTGGCGGCAGAATTATCCCTCGGACTTTGGCAGGTGGGTTATTGCCCACCGCGAGTTTTTTATTAGGAGCAAAAACATGAATATTTTTGGGATTGGATTGCCGGAAATGGGGTTAATTCTCTTGATTGCCCTGCTAGTTTTCGGACCGAAAAAATTACCAGAAATCGGTCGCAGTTTAGGCAAAACGATTCGAGGATTTCAAGAAGCATCCAAGGAATTTGAAAGTGAATTTAAGCGAGAGGCCGAGCAGATTGAAGACTCGGTAAAAATCAAAGCTGAATTAGAAGAAAGTCAATCTCCTAGGGATCAAACTCGTTCCAGTTAAGAACTGTGTAGAGATGTAGAGTAGGTCAAATTCGAGACTATCCGCTAGATTAACATCGGGAATGACCAGAGCCGGATTAAATTGGCAGTTTTACCATAGACCTCTTGTAAAAATCAAAAATTGTTGTTAGGGTCAGGAGTCAGGAGCCGGTCGTCAGGAGACTCCGAGACAGGAGATTATTTTATTTATTCTTCCCACTTCCCCACTTCCCCACACCCCACTTCCCCACACCCCACACCCCACACCCCACACCCCACACCCCACACCCCACACCCCACACCCTACCCCCACGAAAAACTTTTTCAGCAGACCCTAAGTCGGCAGAATATACCGTCAGTTTGAGAATTCCCAGAAGGCAACAAAAAAATGACTATTTCCTTGCTATAAGTATTGTAGATGTCAAGAGTGGTAAATGAATGTCTATAGTGGTATCCCCCGAACAAGTCCATCAAATCGTCAACAACCTCCATCACGATCCCTTTGAGGTTTTGGGGGCC
>NZ_JASJFB010000432.1:0-8284 GCF_030065455.1 Microcystis sp. M53602_WE12
ATCGGGAGTGCGAAATATATCTTGATAAATTTGTTTTTTCTCCTCTCGGTCAACTTTGGCGGTACTATCGGAGAGAATTTCGATAATTAAATTGGGATATTTGCCCTCTTCTCGCCAAACTACCCAACTTCTGCGGTTGGGGTTGGAGTTTGTCCCCAAAACGACGAAAAAATCGGGACCACGGAAGAATTCTGACTTTTTCTGGTTGGGACTGTAATAGATAGTTAAATTGCCGGCGGCAAAATAATCTTCTCGCTTGCGCCACCACCATTCTAAACACTGAATTAGTAAAATAATTTGTTGTAGATGTAGGTTACTTTCCAAGGGTGGTTCATCACTCCAAAATTGGCCTTGTGGGAAGATTATCTCAGGGTTTACATGAGACTCGACTAGGGGTAAGCTTTGAGCGATAGTCATGGTTTATCCAACAGAGATAGGTCGATAACTTATTATAAATGATTGAATATACTTTTTGGATGGTTATAGCACCGGCAATTGAGTTAAAAAGTTAAAATGGGCTTAATGGCTACAATGTAAGAATATTAATAGCTCTCTGAGAGTTAAAAAATGCTAAAAACCAGCACTTTTCGAGTTTTGTAAGAGGTCTTATGAACAGAATTAACAATATTGTTTTGGTTCACGGTTTTTGGGCCGATGGTTCTAGTTATAATCAGATAACTGCCCAGTTATTAGCCGAAGGATACGCAGCGATCGCAGTGCAAAATCCTCTCACTTCTCTAGCGGATGACGTAGCTGCTACGAAAAGAATTTTAAACCGTATCGAAGGACAATGTATTCTAGTCGGTCATTCTTGGGGGGGTACGGTAATCACAGAAGCCGGCAACGATGAAAAAGTGTCCGGTTTAGTTTACATTGCAGCGCTGGCTCCCGATGCGGGGGAGTCGATGGTAGATTTGTTTAGTGAATACGAAACCCCATCACAGTATTTTCAAGAACAAGAGGGGTTTATCTGGATTTCTCAAGAGGGAATAGAGAAGATTCTCGCCAATGATTTGCCCGCCGAAAAAGCCGCTTTAATTTATGCCACCCAAACCCCAGCAGCCGCCTCTTTACTAACAGCAAAAACCACTACAACCGCCTGGAGAAATAAGCCGAACTGGTATATTGTCTCTAGTCAAGATCAAGCCGTACCCCCAGAATTACAGTTTAATTTGGCCGAGAGAATGGGAGCAAAGACAGTGGTTTTGGCATCCGGTCACGTCCCGACTATTTCCCATGCTTCAGAGGTTTTAGAGGTGATTAGAGAAGCCTCGAATAGGGGATAAGTAAATCGCCATTTTCCCCTTAAACAATACCGGAACGTAGGGCAATTACGGCCGCTTGTACTCGGTCATCCACGGCTAATTTATTCATAATTCCCCGCACATGGGTTTTAATAGTATTGGTACTTAAATAAAGTTGTTCGGCGATTTCAGCGTTACTTTTGCCCTCAACAATTAACTTTAAAACCTCCATTTCTCGCTCTGATAAAAGTGCTAGATTGGGATTAGGTTGCACTGCCGGTGCTTTGAGATTATCCATGACTAAACGGGCAATTTGAGGGTCTAAATAGGTGGCTCCGTCCTTGGCCGCTTCAATAGCGGCCAAAAGGCGATCGAGACTCGCTCCCTTGATACAATAGGCATCAGCACCACTGGCCAGAGCTGCGATCACTTCCTGTTGCAGAGTGTGGGAAGTGAGCATAACCACATGAACATTAGCTAAACCCTCCTTAATCTGTTTAGTTGCCGCAATGCCATCGAGACGGGGTAAACCGATGTCCATGACCACTAAATCCGGCCGTAGGGATAGGGCTAATTGTACCCCCGCTAGACCATCACTAGCTTGACCAACAATCTCAAAATCCGGCTGTTCACTGAGCGCTTGTTCTAAACCTAACTGCATTAAAGGATCGTCTTCAACAATTAAAATCCGCATGATCTTTGATTCCTAACGGGAAAATGTACGGTTTTCACCCATCTGCATGAGGCAGAACTACTCCTAGTTTAGGCAATCTGGAAATAGATTAACAGTGACCAGTGACCAGTGATAACTGAAAATGCTACGGATTTCATCAGATCGGTCTAAAATTGTGCTTGTTGCCCTAGTTTATCTGGGTGTTGGTTGGCTAGGCTATCTCTGCTTAAATTTAGGGTCGCGACCTGCCCCAATTTGGATGAGTGCTGGTATTGGCTTAACTGCTGTTTTTTTAGGGGGAAAAAGGCTAGTTTTAGGCGTTTTTATCGGGGATTTGCTTCTTACCTTCTTTTTAGGGGCCAGTTGGCCCATAGCTCTATTTTCGGCGATCGGTAGCAGTTTATCGGCTCTGTTAGGGGCGCAATTCTTGCATTATCTGAGATTTTCCGCCACTTTACAGCGCATTCGCGATATTCTTTTACTGGTATTTTTAGCGGCTTTATTAGCCTCGGCAGTTAATGCCACTATCGATACTTTTGCCCGTAGTTGGCTAAATACTTGGGATTGGCGACAATTTGGACAGTCTTGGGGCATGATCTGGCTCGGAGATAGTACAGGAATATTAATGACCACGCCGCTGCTGTTGCGTTTTTGCTTCAATCGTCACTCCCTGCGGGAACCACGACAACCCCAACGCTTTGGCGAGGCCTTACTTTGTCTGAGTTTGCTAACGGTGGTGACTTCTGTGGTTTTTGGTGATCAACCAAATTTTCTTAACCCCGATTGGAGTATGGTGCAGTACCTCGAATATCTGCCTTTTCCTTTTGTGGTTTGGGCCGCCATGCGTTTTCAGACTTGGGGAGCGGTAATAGCGAATTTTTTAGTATCTATTTTAGCTTTGATGGGATTGGCCAGGGGAATCAGTCCTTTTATCCTACAGGCTCCCGATTATACCAGAGGTGTCTTGATCTTACAAATCTTTTTAGTCATTGTCATGTCAACTTCTCTGTTTTTATCGGCGGCGATTAGCGAAAGACAACAGATCGATCGAGCTTTAAATGAAACTTTAGAAAGAGAACATTTAGTAACACAAGTTGCTTTAAAAGTCCATCAATCTTTAGATATAGATCAGGTTTTAAATACCATTGTTGAGGAAATCAGAAATTTTCTCGATGCCGATCAAGTCTATATCGGTCACTGTCAAGAGCGGGGGTGGTCTAAGGTAATCGCTGAGTCCCGTCGTCCCGAGATTCCCTCACTGATGGGTTGGTTTCCCGAACCAGAATTACTGGAAGAATTGGGACAATTATTTTCTTTAGATAAGTTAATTATTGCTGATAATACCGCTAAGGTGCAAACTCTGCCGACTCTCAAGGGTTATTACGAATATCTGCAAGTTAAATCCTCTTTAGTTTTACCTCTAACGGTTAATAATCAACATTTAGGCGCTTTAGTTGTCCATCAATATTCCCATCCTCGTCATTGGCAAAAAAGCGAGGTCAAATTACTAGAACAGTTAGCCACCCAAGTTTGTATCGCTATCGGCCAAGCGCAACTATATCAGAGGGTGCAAAGCTTGAATAATAATTTAGAACGGGAAGTGGAAACAAGAACCTTGGAACTGCGGGAAAAAGTCCGGGAAATTCAGCATTTATACGAAATGAAAACGGTTTTTTTACAGGCAGTATCCCACGATCTTCGCACTTCGATTATGGGATTAGTTATGTTATTAAAAATTTTCCAGTGTCGGCAAACAGAAAAAGTAACTATCTCGCGAGCAATGCTCGATCAGGTGGTGCGTAGTTGCGATCAACAATTAACTTTAATTAATGCTTTATCAGAAAATCATTTTGCTGAAGAACGGCCTTTAATCTTGCATCGTCAACCTCTATCTTTAAAAGAACAGGTGGAAATTTGGCTCAAAGATTGGCAAAAAGATTTTGATTTATATCAAGCTACTTTTATTAATCTTCTCCCCGATGACTTACCCGCTATTGATGCTGATCCTTGTCAGCTAAGAAGTGTTTTTGAACAATTATTAAATAATGCCTTAAAACATAATCCTCCACCAATTCAATTAGCTTTAGATGCTCGTATTGACCAAGACATGATCTACTGCACTTTAAGCGATAATGGCATTGGCATGGATGAGGAACAATGTCAACATCTTTTCCATTTATATGTAAGAAATCTTCATAATCAACACCTAACGGGAATCGGTTTAGGTTCCTACCAATGTCGGCAAATAATCGAGGCTCACTCTGGGAGAATTGGGGTAAAAAGTACCCCACAGGTTGGCTCACAATTTTGGTTTACTTTACCCATTGCCTATCAAAATTCTAGATTAATTAAACCGGAGTTAGTCAACAGTAATCAGTGATTTTTTAACAGGATCAAGATAATTATGCTTACCCGTCAATCTGGGATTAGATTTGCTTTAGGTTTATTGATTATTTTCAATATTTTCTATTTTGTCCATCTCGCCTACTATAGTTATGTTTGGCACGATGAATCTTTGGTCTTACTCCATCTTTCTGGTTACACACCCGAACAGTTAATTAACTATCTGTTCGATGGACAAATTAAATCTACAGAACAACTCTGGCAATTTCAAGGGGTTAATTCCGTGAAAGGTTTTCCTGATACCTTAGCCTCTCTTTATACTAGCTCGAATTACGATCTACCTCTCTATTACAGTTTCCTCTGGTTTTTTGCAAGATTATTGGGCAATTCTTATCTAGTCTTAAGGGGATTTTCAGTAATTATTTGGTTTGGTATTTTATGGAGTTTTTACCATTTAGCTTTGACTTTATTTAAAAATAAAAACGCCGCTTTAATTGCCGCTACACTTATCTTCTTTTCCCCGCGTTTTACTGGTTATGCTCTGGGAATTTGGGAATACGGACTATATGTTTTATTTTCGATACTTTCTAGCTGGTTATTTCTCAAAGCTATTGATTCCTCGCAACCGAAAAAAGATTGGTTTTTCTATAGTTTATCCCTAATCGCTGGTTTATATACCCATGTTTTCTTTATCTTTGTTCTAGTAGTTCATAGCCTATATTTTCTGTTGCAGCTGAATTCTTTTAACTCTTTAACCAAAAAATACTATAGCATCAGCTTACTTGCTTCCCTAGGTATTTATTCAATTTGGTTAACCCGGATTTTTACCAGTCGATTTACTGTCTTTGGATGGTCAAAAGGCAGTTTACCCCTAGAGATCCTTTGGCAAAGATGGGTAAGAATGATCGCTCGTTTATTTTATAATTTTAGTTTAACCAATTCCACCATCACCCCTATTATTGAATACTGCCTAATTATCCTCGTCATCATCTCCTTTATTTATCTGGGCAAAAAAGCCGATAAAAAAGTTTTTACCCTGATTATTCTCCTGACAATTATCCCCTTTTTCTCTCTTTTAGCTTGGGATCTAATCGGAGGATTTCGCTACACGGCTGTGGGCAGATTTTACTTACCAAGTTTTCTCGGTATGCTGCTGGCAGTTACCTTTTTACTAAGCAAGGGATTACAGCAGCGCCAAGGCTGGGCAAAAATTCTCTTAATATTATTGCTAGTTTTCGGATTAATTGGCAAAATTCCCTATCCACCGCCGGCAACTAGATATGTGGGCTATGGTAGTAATATTCCCAACGCTTATAGAAGGATTAATCGCAGTCAAAAACCTCTAATTATTTCAGAACATTGGTTAGATACCTTGCCCCTTATCCATACTACTGATGCTAAGACAAAGTATTTATTTGTTCAGTCGAACCCTAGAGTTTCCATCCCCTCCTTAAAAAATCAATTTACCGATATTTATCTCCTCAATCCTTCCCCCAGTCTCAGACAATATTTAGATAACCAGTCTGTACAATTATCTCCTACGAAAAATCCAGCCTTTTGGCGAATTGATTAAAAAACCATTGACCCCTCTTGCCAAAACAGACCACAACCTGATAGACTGAATAAACCAAGGCTTCAGGGAATAGAATTGGGCAGTTCACCCCTAAGAGGGATTGACTTTTACAGAGTTTTATGCTTGCTCAACTGGAGAGTCCCCGAAATCTGGTGATGAAGAGTTTTAGCCTCTTGGCTACTGGACTGACTAAGCAGACCTAACAAATTCAACTGTATGATACCGAGTCAAGACATCGGCGAGGCAGTAGATTCAGTCAGAAAAACTGACGCACAAGACTTCTCTAATTTAATGCCTAGACCTGGCTGGCAACAAGTGGCGGGTTTAGGTAGAGACTGTTTTTGGTATTGAACCCCGATTCTTTTCGTTCTTTACCGGTTTTAGTGATTGCCAATAGGGATTTTAAGCCCGTAATTGGTTGAAAATTTCTATTTATTCGCAAAAATTCCCAGTCGCTCCCTGTACTAATCCTAGAGATCGACTTCATGATCAGTAATTTTCCCCAACCAATTCTCTGGAAATCACCTTCCAGAACAATTTAGTTATTTTATGAGTAGCAATGCCTTAACCAATCGTGAACATCTAATCGAACTGTATAATCGAGGTGAACGCAACTTTGCGGAAGTCAGACTTAGCGGAGTCAATTTAAAGAGACAGTGTTTAAACCAGATTAACCTAAGTCATAGTTACTTAAAACGAGCCAATTTAGCCGAAGCTTGTTTAATTAACGCTAATTTCAAGGACGCTTCCCTCGAAGAAGTTAATTTAAGCAAAGCTTGTCTTATCGATGCTAACCTGACTAAAGCCGACCTTTCCGGGGCAAATTTGCGCCAAAGTCAACTAAGCGGCGCAATTTTGAGTAATACCATTCTCAAAAAGGCTGATTTAAGTTCTGCCTGTTTAATTCACAGTAGCTTACTTTTTGCCCAACTGTTGAAAGCAAATCTCGAAGCCGCTAATCTCACCTCAGCCACTTTAACCCATGCCATGGCGGAGAAAGCTAACCTAAAACGGGCTATTCTCACTCGTGCTATTCTTAGCTCTGCTAATCTTAGCCATGCTAACTTAAAAGAGGCTAACCTAATTCGAGCCTATCTCTATCAAGCTAATCTGGAAAACTGCCATCTTCAATACGCCGACCTCAGCTATGCCGATTTGCGCGGGGCGGATTTACGGGGGGCGGATTTACGTTATGCTAACCTCGAAGGTGCTAATCTGACGGGAGCTAACCTCAATTGTAGCGATTTTGAGGGAGCTAACTTAACTGGAGCCGATTTAAGCAAAACTGACGCTAATAAAGCCAATTTTCGCCAAGCTAACTTAACCGGTTGTAATCTGCTCGGCGCTAATTTAGCCTCCGCTAACCTTTCCGGTGCTAATCTACACCAAGCGGGATTACTCTTGAGTTATTTAGTGGGAAGCAATCTTAAACGAGCTAATCTCAAACAAGCTAACTTAATTGGCGCGATTTTAACCGAAAATAATCTTCTTTCTGCTTCCCTCGAAGAAACTATTCTTCCTAACGGTAGTCGCGGTAATCTCCTTTCCTAATATAGCAATTTCCATAGTTGTGAGGTACAGAGTCTTAGGTTTTGAGGAGTCAGGAGTCAGGAGTCAGGAGTCAGGAGTCAGGAGTCAGGAGTTAAGATTTTGGTGTACCTCATGAGATTGGGAAACGCTATATTCCTAGAAAAACCTGGTTGTAGAGACTTTTCTGCCGAGGTTTCTATAACCGTGGGGAGTGGGGAGACCACTTCGTGCGCGTTGCGGGGGGGAGATGGGAGAATAACTAGGGTCTGCTGAAAAAGTTTTTGCCGCAAACCCTATGATAGTTTCCTAAAAAAATACCTAACCAAATTTTTGGCTAGGTATCCATCAATTTACTTCCTTTGTCGAAAATGTTGCTAGATAATTTAACCAACACCAATTAATGAACCCCGGAATATAACATCGTCGCTACCCTTGGATATATCGGCTAATTGACTGATATTTTCTAACTCAATTGCAGGAACAGTTCGTTTAATTAAACCAGTTAAAACTTTACCCGGACCCACTTCGATCGCTTTTTCCGCACCCACATCTGGCAATTTCAACATAATTTCTCGCCAGCGAACCGAGCTAGTCATCTGCCAGATCAGATATTTTTTTAATTCTTCCCCGTCCTGGGTAGGATTGCTCGGATCGACATTAGAAATCACAGGAACTTTTGCAGCCCGAAAATTAACTAATTCTAAAATTTGCTGAAATTGAATGGCAGCATTTTCCATCAAGGGAGAGTGAAAAGCGCCAGATACTTTTAACTGCATAACCCGCTTAACTTTCACTTGACCTAATACCAAATCCACCGCTTCAGGAGTCCCAGAAATTACCACTTGTTCAGCACTATTATCATTAGCAATAACTACATTTTCCGTCTGATTAATCACTGTCTCTAGACTGGTGCGATCAAAT
>NZ_JASJFB010000291.1:0-5073 GCF_030065455.1 Microcystis sp. M53602_WE12
GAAATATTATGGAGATTTTTAAAATATGAATGGATTGAATTTAGCGCCTATAAAGACCGAAAGAGCCTCCTCGCTTACGTTAAAAAAGTGCTGGACAATTTTGGAGGCGAGTATGTAATTAATTTTGCCTAGGTACTTAACAAGCCCCCTTCTTTCCAGGGGATAGCTAAAAGCTTTGATGTGCCTAGTTTCTAACCTTCTTTTTAGGTAGGAGAATTGTCAGATTCTGTCTTTTGCCTCTTGCCTTCAAAAGCTGATAACTGATAACTGATAACTGATAACTGATAACTGATAACTGATAACTGATAACTGAAATGACGGACTTAAGCCACCTTTTTCCGTGACTCAAGGATGGGGTGAATAATTGTCCAGGCTAGGACGATAATTAAAGCCAAGATACCAAAACGAGCCATAGAAGTAACTAACTGGTGCAAGGGGAACAAACGGCCTAAAAAGAAAGATAATGTCACCATAATCGTCGCCCACACCGTTGCCCCACCGAGATTACAGAGGAAAAAGCGACCGTAGGGCATTCGGGCAATTCCCGCCATGGGACCGGCAAAGATTCTTAACAAAGCCACGAAACGACCGAAAAAGACCGCCCGGGGTGCATTTTTACTAAATTGATCCTTGGCTAATTCTAGTTTTTGAGGCGGAATCCGAAAGAATTTGCCAACTTTTAACAAAAACGGCCAACCTCCAGCGCGACCGAGCCAATAGCCAAAATTATCGCCCAAAACTGCTCCTGTAATTGCGCTGACTAAAACTAACCAATAGTTCAAATCACCGCTACCAGCAAGGAAGCCGCCGACAATGGTGATGGTTTCTCCTGGGATGGGAATCCCGGTATTTTCGAGGGTGATACCGATAAATACTGCCCAGTATCCGTATTGGTGGGCGATTTCTTCAATATTTTCTAGGGATAATAGCTCTAGGGACATGGAGCGCTTTCTTAACAAAGGTTTACGAATATTCTAAGATATTTTTACAGTATTTAACCGTGGCTGAACATGACTTTTCCCAGTATTGATTTATTAGCAATTCGTCGGGGTGAGATAAAAGATTTAGGGGGCATGAACTTGGCAGGGGCTGATTTAGCGGGTGCAGACCTAGCCGGGGCGAATTTACGGGCAAATTTACGCGGTGCTGACCTGACAGGGGCAAATTTAAGGGGAGCAGATTTTCGTAATGCCGATTTACGCGGGGCAATTCTCCTCGATGCGATCGTGACTGGGGCAAGTTTGGCCGGTGCTTTTTTAGCCGGGGCGGTTTTTAATCATCTAGATTTGTCCGGGGCGGATTTTCGCGGTGTCGATGGCCGGGGAGTGAGTTTTGTCGGGGCGATTTTAACCCAAGCGGATTTTACTAGCGCTAATCTGTCCGGAGCAGATCTGTCGGCAACCGATTTAGAGGAAGCAATTTTTTTCGGGGCGATTTTACGGGGAACAAATTTTACTGATGCCAATCTTCTTTGTGCTAGTTTAGCCTCGGCAGTAACCACGGGGGCAATTTTCGAGCGAGCTTGTTTGGAAGGGACAGGATTAACCTAAGTAGGTAGTCGTTAAAAGTTATCAGACACCCCCCTTATCAAGGGGGGACTAAGGGGGGATCGGCACCCCCCTTATCAAGGGGGGCAGGGGGGATCAGAGGCAAAATCTATCTTCAATTTAATTATAACTACTTACTTAAATGGCTGATAGATAAAAGAAGATGAGTTTCTAATCGGTTGCTATCTGCCTCCATAGCTCCAGCTATTCTGAACCATTTAAACCCTTTGCTGCCCAGGGTCTTCTTCTTGTCCAAATTGATCAAGTTTTTGCCATCATCGACCAGAAAATTTAGTTTAATTGTCTGGGTAATCAGTGCAGTTATTGAAGAATTTTCCCCAACCAATTAGGCAATCAACCTAGTTCCTTAAGGGAACCTAGGGGAAAAGATTATGCACAAAAATGATAGGATTGATTGATACCTAGCTGCCGTTAATCGCTATCGATGAAACCTTTACACCAACTTTATCGCTATTTAAGTTTATTTTGCCTCTGTCTTCTTCTGACTGTGGGCTGTCAGTCCACTAATTCCAATTTACCCCAGGGGGATAGGGATATCCTGATGATTGGGACAACCCTAAAACCACGCTCGATCGATCCGGCCGATAGTTATGAGTTAGCGGGACTTTTTATTATTTATAATCTCGGTGAAACTCTCTACACCTACGCCGAAGGAACCACTAATTTAAAGCCTCTCCTGGCCACGGAATTACCCAAAATTAGCCCCGATGGTTTGACTTATACTATCCCAGTACGTCGAGGAGTTATCTTTCATGATGGCACGGTTTTTAACGCGGAGGCGATGAAGTTTTCCCTAGAAAGATTTATCAAAAATGGTGGCGAACCTTCCTTTCTTCTCCAGGATACAATTGATAAAATCACTGCGACCAAGGAAGACGAAATTACTATTAAATTAACCAGACCTTTTGCCGCCTTTCCTGCTCTTTTAGCTTACCCCGGAGCCTGTGCAGTTTCACCCAAATTTTATCAAATTGGCGAGGGTAAATTTAAACCTGAAGAATTTATCGGCACGGGACATTATCGATTAAAAGCAGTTACCAGCGATTCTTTTAGTTTAGAAGCCTTTGATCGCTATTGGGGAGAACCAGCCAAAAATAAAGGAGTTAATGTGCAAATTTATCTCTCGAATCCTGCCAATTTATTTAACGGTTTTCAGACGGGAGCGGTGGATATTGCCTATCAATCTTTACTGCCTCCTCAAGTGAGAAAATTACGCACAGAAGCGGCGCAGGAAAAATGGCAAGCCATCGAATCTTCTGGGGCAGCAATTAACTTTATGAGCCTCAATCTCAAAAGTGAACCCACCAATAATATTTTAGTGCGACAAGCCATTGCTTCTCTAGTCGATCGAGATTTACTTAATGAGCGCATTTTACAAGGTCAAGGCATCCCTCTTTTTAGTCTCATTCCTACTACTTTTTCCGAGTCACAACCGGTGTTTAAAGAGCGCTATGGCAACCATAATATAGAGCAAGCTAAACAATTACTAAAAGCCGCTGGTTATAGTCCAGAAAAACCCGCAATTGTAGAAGTTTGGCACTCCTCGGGATCGATTACTTCCAGCAGCGTGGCGGCAGTGATGAAAGCCCTATCAAAACGGGATTTAGATAATAGGATTCAATTTGAACCCAATAGTATCCTAGGAGCGGCCTTTTTCCGTAATATTAGCCAGGGACTTTATACCACTGCCCTATCTAATTGGTATCCGGATTTTTTGGATGCAGATAACTATATTTATCCCTTTTTAGATTGTGCTAAAGGTTCCCCAGAAACTGGCTGCGAAGAAGGAGGATCGCAAAGTCAAGGCTCATTTTTTTATAGTCAAGAAATGAATCAATTAATCGCACAATCCCGTCGGGAAAGTAACCCAGCCAAAAGAAAGCAAATTTTTGGCAAAATTCAAGAAATTCTCGCCGATGAAGTTCCCTATATTCCCCTTTGGCAAACCAAGGAATACGCTTTTGCTCGCAATGGCATCACGGGAGTTATCATCAATCCCAGTCAGACTTTTCCCTTCTGGACAATTGCCAAAAAATCCTGATAATTAGGGTTTGCTGAAAAAGTTTTTCCTGGGGGCAGGGTGTGGGGTGTGGGGTGTGGGGTGTGGGGTTTTACCAGTTTTGAGGTGGCCAATTACCTAATTTTCAGGGAAAAAGTGCCTAAATTTCCCCCCGATCACTCCCATATCCATTACTTTTTGATTGACAAAAGGTCTAAAAGTCTTACCCAACAAGGTTTTTAGATTTATTCAGCAAGCCCTAATTAATTATTAGGAGTTAGGAGTCAGGAGTCAGTATTCAGTATTCAGGTGATAGGGTGGTCACTGCGTGCGCGTTGCGGAGGGTTTTGGGGTGATAGGGTGATGAGACAGCTTCCCCACTTCCCCACTTCCCCACTTCCCCACTTCCCCACTTCCCACTCCCGATTCCCTTCCTCATTCTCCATTTTCCTATGAAACTAACAGCAATGTCCTTTAATATTCGCTACGATAAACCCGATCCCGATGAGCGTAATTGGCGAGTAAGAAGGGAAGCAGTAGCGGCTTTAATTGCTCACTATTCTCCTGATATAATTGGTACTCAGGAAGCTCGCGCTAATCAACTATTGGATCTACACCGTTTATTGCCAAAATACCAAAGTTTAGGTAGTGATCGCAGGGGGACAGGATTAGATGAACATTGTGCGATTTTATATCAACCAAGTCGGTTACAATGTTTGGAAATATACGAATTTTGGCTATCAGAAACTCCCGATATTATTGGCAGTATCACTGAAGCTTGGGGTAATCCTTATCCCCGCATGGTAACGGGGGCTAAATTTGGCACTCTTGAGGGGCAAACTTTGCAGTTTTATAATACCCATCTCGATTACTATAGCGACCAAGCTAAGAACTTAGGGGCTAAGTGCATACAAGAGCATTTTTGTCAACTAGATTTAACAGAAGATTACCTGTTTTTAACAGGTGATTTTAATGTTAATTCTCAGCAATTACCCCGTCAGATTTTAACTCAACCTCTGCAGCCAGAAATTAAATTAAAGGACGCTTTAGCCGATTTAGAATTAGCGGAACAAATGAGCTTTAATAATTACACCGATACCCCTTATTTAGCCATCGATACAATTTATTATGATAGCCGTTTGCAGTTAGATTGGGCAAAAGTCGATCCTTCTCGTTGGTTGAATCTTATTCCTTCCGATCATTATCCCGTAATTGCTGCTTTTACCTTGCCCTAAAAATAGATGATTTCTGTATTTAGCAAATATATAGAGGGTGAAAGCTTCAGCAGACTCTGGTGATTCGATGGTTAAATTTGTTCGGTGTTTTAAACAGGAAAAAAACTCAAGAAGTGATATTTTTGTAGCTATTAAGTAGCTGGTTATAATTAAATTAAAAATGGATTTTAGGTTCGATCCCCCCTGCCCCCCTTGATAAGGTAGGGTTGATTCATGAATCAACCCTACCCTTGATAAGGGGGGTGTCTGATAATTTTTAACGCCTACCTAC
>NZ_JASJFB010000845.1:0-15120 GCF_030065455.1 Microcystis sp. M53602_WE12
CCCTGAATTTCCCCCTGATCACTCCCATATCTGGTACTTTTTGAGGGGAAAAAAGTCCAAAAGTCTTATCCAACAAGGTTTTTAGATTTATTCAGCAATCCCTAAGTAGGTAGGCGTTAAAAATTATCAGACACCACCCTTATTAAGGTAGGGTTGATTCATGAATCAACCCTACTATGAATCAACCCTACTATGAATCAACCCTAGGACTAAGGGGGGATCGAACCTAAAATCCATTTTAAATTTAATTATAACCAGCTACTTATATTAAAAGTAACTCCTTCGTAAATTTCCTGAAAACTGAGAGCAAAATTGACAGAAGTTAAAGATAAACTGGCATTTTCACCCTCGTATTCCGTTAATAACCATTTATTTTCCTCAGTTTTGTTATACTGCATGATATATGGACGACTTTGACTAATGAGAATATATTCTTGCAATTCTGGCAGCGAACGATAATAAAGAAATTTATCGCCCTGGTCATAATTTTGAGTTGATTTTGAGAGGACTTCTACTATTAATCTGGGATTGGTAACAGTTGTCTTGCCAGTTTCATAATAAATCGGTTCACCCTCAATTAGCATCACATCGGGATAGGTTGCTTGACGATATTGCGCTATCCATAATTTCACATCACCGATAAAAATATTATATTTCTGTTCTTTGAGGGCAAATTTTAAATAAGCGGCAAAATTGAGAGCAATTTTATTATGATCGGTAGTGCCTCCTGTCATCGGTACGATTTCCCCGTCTTGATACTCATTTTTATAGGCTGCCGTTTCCTCTAGTTGTAAATATTCGGCAAAGCTATAGGTACTTTTATCTGTTGCTATGGTCATAATTTAAGTAGCTGGTTATAATTAAATTAAAAATTTATTTTAGGTTCGATCCCCCCTTATTAAGTAGGGTTGATTCATGAATCAACCCTACCCTTAATAGGGGGGCATCTGAAAGTTTTTAATACCTACCCACTTATTGATTAGCTCTCTCAATTGATTATAGCAATTATTATACTGGTGAGATACAAAAAAGTTACCAGAAATTAGCTATATTTACCCCAGCAAAAGATAACAGCTATCTTAATAAGACTCTTGAAAATTTTTAGCCAGCAACTAAACCAGAATTTGATCTCTCCCAAATGTGGGACAATTGACAAAGAACTAAGAATTGTAGAATCCCCCCATCATGACCTCGGAACTATCGAAGCAATACGATCCCAAGATCACAGAAACGAAATGGCAGCAATATTGGGAAAATCAAGAGATATTTACAGCAAACCCCGAAAAAGGCGGCGAAACCTACTGTATAGTCATCCCCCCTCCCAATGTTACCGGTAGTCTCCACATGGGTCACGCTTTCGAGAGTTCCTTGATTGATACACTTGTTCGCTACAAGCGCATGACCGGCAAAAATACCCTCTGGCTGCCCGGGACAGATCACGCTAGTATTGCAGTACAAGCTATACTCGATCGCCAATTAAAAGCCGAAAAAACCGACCGTTATCAACTAGGAAGGGAAAAATTCCTCGAACGCGCTTGGCAATGGAAAGAGGAGTCCGGTAGTACCATTGTTAATCAACTGCGACGCTTGGGGGTATCCGTCGATTGGACGCGGGAACGTTTCACCATGGATGAGGGACTTTCCCATGCTGTCCGTACTGCTTTTATCAAACTCTATGAGGACGGATTAATCTATCGCGGTCAATACTTAGTTAACTGGTGTCCCGAATCCCGGTCGGCCGTTTCCGATTTAGAGGTGGAAAACAAGGACATTGAGGGAAATCTCTGGTATTTTCGCTATCCTCTTAGCGATGGTAGCGGTTATCTTCAAGTAGCCACCACAAGGCCCGAAACCATGCTCGGTGATACTGGTGTAGCTGTCAACCCGCAAGACCGCCGTTATCGCCATTTAATCGGCAAAACCGTCACTTTACCGATAATGGGGCGAGAAATCCCCATTATTGCCGATGAATTGGTGGATCCCGAGTTCGGTACCGGTTGCGTCAAAGTTACGCCGGCCCACGATCCCAAGGATTTTGAGATGGGTAAACGCCATAATTTAGCCTTTATTAATATCATGAATTTAGACGGCAGTTTAAACGAAAATGCCGGAATATTCGCAGGTCAAGATCGTTTTGTTGCCCGCAAAAATGTCGTTAAAAAACTCGATGAAGATGGCTTTTTAGTTAAAATTGAAGCCTATCGCCATAGCGTCCCCTATAGCGATCGAGGTAAAGTTCCCGTGGAACCCCTTTTATCTACCCAATGGTTCGTTAAAATCGAACCTTTAGCCACAAAAGCTTTAACCTGTTTAGATCAGGAAAACTCGCCCCGTTTTGTGCCAGAAAGATGGACAAAAGTTTATCGCGATTGGTTAGTTAAACTAAAAGATTGGTGTATTTCTCGACAACTGTGGTGGGGTCATCAAATTCCCGCTTGGTATATTATCAGTGAAACTAACAACGAAATTACTAACCATACTCCCTTCGTCGTTGCCCAGGATGAAACCTCCGCTTTAGCCAAGGCCAAACAAGAGTATGGAGAGGATATAATTATTCAACAAGACCCCGATGTTTTAGATACTTGGTTTTCCTCGGGATTGTGGCCATTTTCGACTATGGGATGGCCAGAAAAAACCCTTGATCTAGATACCTATTATCCCACGACAACCCTCGTCACCGGTTTTGATATTATCTTTTTCTGGGTGGCAAGAATGACGATGATGGCGGGCTATTTTACGGGACAAATGCCTTTTAAAGATGTGTATATTCACGGTTTAGTTAGGGATGAAAACGGCAAAAAGATGTCTAAATCTGCCAATAACGGCATCGATCCCCTAATTTTAATTGATAAATATGGAACCGATGCTTTACGATATACCTTAATTCGAGAAGTGGCAGGAGCAGGACAGGATATCAGTCTGCAATACAACCGTAAAACCGATGAATCGGAATCCGTAGAAGCGGCCCGAAATTTTGCCAATAAAATTTGGAATGCTTCCCGTTTTGTCATGATGAATCTGGAGGGAAAAACCCCAGAAGAATTGGGAGAACCAGTTTTAGAAAATTTAGAATTAGCTGATCGCTGGATTTTATCTCGTTATCATCAAACAGTACAAAAAACTAGAGATTATCTAGAAAATTATGGCATGGGGGAAGCGGCAAAAGGTCTATACGAATTTATCTGGCGCGATTTCTGTGATTGGTATATCGAGTTAGTGAAAACTCGTTTATGGAAGGATAAAGAATCGGTTTCCTGTGCTACAGCTAGGCAAACTTTGGCTTTTATCTTGGCAGGGACATTAAAATTATTACATCCCTTGATGCCCCATATTACCGAGGAAATTTGGCATCATTTAACCCAAGAAAATCAGCAGGTTTTGGCCTTAGAAACCTATCCAATAGCTGATAGTTCTCTGATCGATCTAGATTTAGAAAATACTTTTGAGTTATTAATTGAAAGTATTCGGGTGTTGCGTAATTTGCGGGCCGAAGCAGGGATTAAACCGGGGGCAACGATCACGGCAATTTTACAGACAGAAAACAGCCAAGAATTAGCTATTTTGCAACGCGGACAAGTGTACTTAAAAGACCTGGCCAAGATCGAAAACTTAATTTTGACGGCCAAATTAACCGAGGAAGTCAATCAAGCGATCGCTGGTGTTGTCGCTACGGTAGAAATCCTCATTCCCCTGTCCGGATTGGTTGATATATCGGTATTGGCCGGGAAATTAGCGAAAAATTTAGCTAAAGTAGAAGGGGAAATCAAGAGTTTGAGCGATCGCCTGAATAAACCTAGCTTTGTTGAAAAAGCTCCAGAAGCTTTAATCCAAAAAACGAAGCAAGCTTTAGCGGAGGCCGAAAAACAAGCCCAAATTCTCCAAGAACGCTTAAAACGCCTGCAATAGTTATTTTGTACTAACCAAGTCCAGTAGCCTAGAGCAAAGCTACTGCGATCGAGATTATCGAAAATTTGGGTTTAAAACCCCGTCGTAGAACGACGGCTTTTCTTGATCCCTGATATAAGTGGGGAGGCACAATTATTTGTAGGATGGGTTAGCGGTAGCGTAACATAATCGGGCGTTGGGTTTCATGCTTCAACCCGACCTACGTTCATCTGTCTCCTGTCTCGACTAGGAAATTAATTTTGCACGACTACTGAAATAAACAATCAAAATATTGTTTATTTCTTTTTGTTGCGATTGAGTATTTATACTGAACTTTTGTCCCTAGGATTTCTATAATAGTGTTAGGACAGCTAAAAAGTTAATTTGCGATTCGTTGACTGGGTATATGTAGTCAAGCTCGACATTTTTATAACAGTTCTAGTCACAATTATCTGGTAAAAGTGTGGGTGATTTTTGTAGGTTAGTTTCCGACTAATCTCCGCTCGGTTTTGCTTGGAATCACAGCTAAGAGAAGGGGTAGATTATGAGTACTGATTATTCTCTATTATTTGATGGGACTGATGACTATGTAAGTATTCCCCATAGTTCAAATTTAAGTTTGACGAATTTTACGATTGAAACTTGGGTAAATCCTGGTCAAATTAAAGGTGATTGGCAACCGCTTGTTACCAAAGAAGAGAGTGATGGGTGGCCAAGAAATTATGGAATGTTTATTACTCCTAATGCGATGACAGTTCATTTTTCTTTTGCCGCAACGAATGGATATAATATTTATAGTAATAGTCAAAGTTCTTTAATATTAAATCAATGGAATCATATTGCTATGACCTATGATGGGTCTAGTTTAAAGTTTTATCTCAATGGACAATTAGATGCGAGTATCAATACAAATGCTATTCCTCTACAAAATACTGAACCCGTAAAAATAGGGAAAGAAATTAGTGCTTATACTCCCTTTGCAGGAAAAATGGATGAGGTTCGTATCTGGAATAAGGCGCGAACTCAAGCTGAAATTCAAGCAGATATGACCCATCCGTTAACGGGAACTGAAACAGGTTTAGTGGGATATTGGCAGTTTAATGAAAATGCAGGAAATACTGTCACTGATTTAGCTGTAAATGATAATAATGGGACTATTTTAGGTGGAGCAGCTTTTACTTCTGGGGTATTTACTCCGGGGACGTTTGTGTTTAGCCAGCCGAATTTTACTGTAAAAGAAGGGGGAATAGGAATTAAAGAAGTTACCATTAATCGGATTGATGGATTAGGTGGAGAAGCGAGCGTTACGGTTGATTTAAGTGATGGTCTTGGGGTTTCTGCTGCTGATTATGATAATACTCCCATTGTGGTTAATTTTGCTAATGGAGAGACGGCTAAAACAGTATCAATTCCTGTTACAACTGACACGGTTAATGATGCAGGAGAAACAATTAATTTAACTTTGACTAATGCTACAAATGGCGCAAGTATTGGCAGTCAAGGCACAGCAAGTGTGATGATTGTTGAAGATGCGGCGTTGTCTTTTGATGGGGTTAATGATTATGTTCAAGTAAATTTGAATGAACCTGAAACAGAAGTTACTCATGAACTCTGGTTTAAAACCACTAACCCGAATGTGGGATTATTTTCAATAATGTCAGCAGACGGGGGATATGACCGAGCAATTTATCTTTATCAAGGTAATCTTTATACTCGTCTTTGGTCTAATGAAGTAATTGGTAGTACAGGCATAAATTTAGCTGATGGAAATTGGCATCATGTAGCGCATACTTTTGGCACTTCTATTGGAGGAGAAAAATTATATATAGATGGTCAATTGGTTGCCAGTGGAACTAAAGCGCAATCTGATTTTACTTGGCAAGATAAAATACTAATTGGTTATTCAATTGACGCACCTGTTGACTTTTTTCAAGGTCAAATTGATGAGGTTCGTATCTGGAATAAAACCCGAACTCAAGCTGAAATTCAAGCAGATATGAATCATCAGTTAACGGGAACTGAAAGCGGATTAATCGGTTATTGGCAGTTTAATGAGGGAACGGGAAATACTGTTACTGATTTAGCTGGAAATGATAATAACGGCACAATTTACGGCGCGACTTGGACAGAAGGATTTTTTGGTAGTAGTGTTCTATCCTTGAGTCAACCTGAATACAGTATCCGAGAAAATGGTACAGCCAGTGTTCAAGTAACCGTTATTCGGACGGGGGGATTTAGTGGCGAAGTTAGCGCGACACTTAATTTAAGTGGGGGGACTGCAACGCTATCTCAAGATTATAGTCAGAGTGCAGTTACTGTTAATTTTGCCAGTGGAGAAACGCAAAAAATTGTCACGATTCCGCTAATTGATGATTTTGATATTGAAGGGGATGAGACGGTTAATTTAAATTTAAGTAATCCGACCAATGGCGCAATTATTGGGGAACAAAGCACGGCAGTATTAACGATTAAAGATAATGATTTTAATTCTCAACTGATCAGAATTGTGGTTGCTAATGACGTAAATACTCTAAGTACAAGTTTAGCCACTCAAAGTCAAGCAATATTTGCCGTAAATGTTGCAAACTTTTTGACTGAGGGAGACTCAGATAAAGATCTGCTTTTGTTTGAACATTTTGTTGATCAAAATCATGACTTTTCTTCAGGAGTAGAGTCCGCCCTTGTAAATGCTGGATATTCAATTACAGTTACTACTGATTATTCAACTCCCTTCAATGACTATGATGGTATTTTTGTATCTCAATCTTTTCCGAGCATCTTCTTAGATAATGCTGATCTTATCGATTTTGTTGAATCTGGTGGAGGAGTGTATCTTGCTGGAGGTCGTAGCTCAACAGCAACTATAGAGGCGGCTGGATGGAATACATTTTTGAATCACTTCGGATTAGGCTTTGTACCAATCTACAATCAGATTTATGGAAATATAACCATTACAAGTTCTCACCCAATTTTTAATGGAGTCTCTGTTTTAGGCAATGGTAACGGCAACTCGATCATCAACCTGGGAACCAATCCGAATGCTGAGATTGTTCAGTCCTTTGGTACGCAAGGCTTATATGCTGTAGTTGATGTTCCCTTGTCAAATGCTGATTCTAGTGTAATTGCTTTCAGTCAAGCTAATTATTCTGTCAAAGAAGACGGAACACCTATCACCGAAATTACTTTAACTCGTAGCATTAATACTCAGGGACAAGTCAGCGTTACCTTGACTCCTAGTAATGGTACGGCAACCTCACCATTAGACTACAATAATACATCGATTACAGTAACATTTGCTGACGGTGAAACCGAGAAAACTATCACTATACCCATTGTCAAAGATACTGCTTATGAAGGTAACGAAACCGTAAATTTAACCCTCGGTAATCCTACTAATGGCGCAACATTAGGAACACAAAAAACTGCTACTTTAACTATTGTTGATACTCCGATTACTTATTATCTAACTACGGCGACAACTTGGACAGATGCACAGGTACAGGCGCAAGCAATGGGAGGGAATTTAGTTACCATTAATGATGCAGCAGAAAATCAGTTTTTAGTCAATGCTTTTGGTAGTAATGAATCATTTTGGATAGGATTTACTGATGCAGTACAAGAAGGAGATTGGAAATGGATTAATGGTGAACCTGTTACTTATGTTAATTGGTCTGTTACAGAACCAAATAATGTAGGAAATGAGGACTATGGGATTATTAACGATCCTTACGATCCTGGTCCTAGCGAAAAATGGTATGATTTGCCAAATAATCCGCCTTCTCATTTTCCTCCTCAATTAAAAGGAATTATCGAAGTTCTCAATGGAACATCTACCATTTCTATCGCTGACACAACCATTAATGAATCCCAAAATCAAGCAACTGTAACAGTCAGATTAACAGGAATTAGTCATCAAACCTTTACCGTTGATTATAGCACCAATGACGGAACAGCCAAAGCAGGAGAAGACTATACTGCTGTCAATGGAACATTAACTTTTAATGCAGGAGAAAGTCAAAAAACTATCACCATTCCCATTAATAATGACTCTAATTATGAAGGTAATGAAACCCTTACCCTTAATCTGTCTAATCCTATCAGTGGCGCAGTTTTAGGAACAAGTACAGCCACAATCACTATTATTGATAATGACGTTTCCAGCAACCCCACCGAAGGAGATGACACCCTTTACGGAACACCAGGAAATGATACCATTGACGGATTAGGCGGAAATGACCAGATTTTTGGACTAGCAGCAAACGATAATCTCTTGGGTGGAATCGGGAATGATACCCTTAACCCCGGTTTGGGAATCGACACCGTAAATGGTAACGATGGAAGTGACTTACTACTCCTCGATTACTCTACCCTAACCAGCAATATTACCTCTACCAATACGGGTACAAGTGGCACAATCACCACTACTAATAACAGCGTCACCTACACCAACATCGAAGCAATGAACGTTCAGGGTGGCAGTGGCAATGATACTATTTACGGAACCTCTGGCAACGATACCATCTTTGGCAACGGTGGTGCAGATTACCTCATTGGTGGTGACGGCGATGATAGTCTCGATGGTGGCGCAGGTAATGATACCCTCTATGGTGGGGCAGGAGATGACACCCTCAATGGTGGTGTGGGAGATGATAGCTTTAACCTAGGTGTTATTAACCTGAGTAGTACAGGTACAGTTATTGGTGGCGATGGGGATGATATCTTTATCTTCTATGGCCCCTATACTGGTATCATTGACGGCGGTGGCGGTAACGATCGCATTGACATAGCACCGGGTTATTCTGGAAATATCATTTTCCCCGCAACTATCACCGGCATAGAAAGCGTAATTGTACCCGGAAGTGGTGGTAACGACTACCTCATCGGTGACGATGGTAATGATTCCCTCAATGGACAAGGCGGTAATGATACTCTAGAAGGACGCGGCGGTAATGATAACCTTTTAGGTGGTACAGGCAACGATGTCATCTACACTGGTTTAGGAATAGATACGGTAGATGGGGGGGAAGGCATCGACCATCTGATCGTAGACTATTCTAGCCTAACAACTCCAGTCTCCTCAACCTACAGCAATGGTTCAGGGAGTATCAACACCACTGATAACCAAGTAACCTACGATCGCATTGATAGATTAACCTTAATCACCGGCAGTAATCAAGATTTTTTGGCAGGAACAACCGGCAGTGATAGCCTCGATGGACAAGCAGGTAATGATACTCTTTTAGGAGTTGATAGCCATAGCCTCACCCCGGGTCTTAATGAAATTGATACAATGACGGGAGGAACAGGCAGCGATCGCTTTATACTAGGTGATGAAAGTTGGTGGAGCTACGATGATCGCAATCATAGCAGTAATGGTGCCACAGACTACGCCCTAATTCAAGACTTTAGCTCGATCGAAGATATCGTACAACTGCACGGCGACAAGAGTTATTATCGTCTAGAAACCGTCAATAACGATACCCATCTCTACCTAGACCAGCCGGTGGGTGAACCAGATGAACTTATCGCTATTTTCGCCAATCTTACTGGTTTAGAACTGAACTCGGAGGCTTTTGTCTTCATTGCTGCCGCTATAGAATTGCCGCAAGTCAGTCTAGCGGTTAATCCCAGTAATGTCAATGAAAACGGTTCACCGAACCTTATCTATACCTTCACTCGCACTGGAGACAAAACTAATTCTTTAACCGTTAACTTCAACGTCAGTGGAACGGCTACTTTCAGCAATGACTACACCCGTAGCGGGGGGAATAGTTTTAGTGCAACAGCAGGTTCGATTACATTTCTAGCCGGCTCATCCACCGCTACCCTGACCCTCAATCCCACCGCCGATAATATCGTTGAACCCCATGAAACCATTGGCATTACCCTCACCAGTGGCACAAGTTATACGATTGGCACAACCGCAACCGTGACAGGCACAATTAGCAATGATGACGGAGATCCCAACAACAACGAACTCATCGGCGGTAGTGGCAATGATAGCCTCGGCGGACTAGCAGGTAACGACACAATTATCGGTAATGCCGGCAATGATACCCTCAATGGCGGTGCGGGTGTTGATAGCTTGATTGGAAATGCAGGCAACGATACCTATATCATCGATGACCTTAACGATGTCATTGTCGAGAATGCCAACGAGGGAACCGATACCGTTCAAACTTCGATTAATTTCGACTTAACAGCAACCAATCTAGAAAATATCACCCTGTTAGGAACAGATAACCTCAATGCCACGGGAAATGGTTTCAATAACACCCTAATTGGTAATGACGGTAATAACCTACTGCAAGGATTAGCAGGTAACGATAATCTCGATGGTAAAGCAGGTAACGATACTCTCGTTGGTGGTGCTGGCAATGATACTTATACCATCGATGCCGGTGATACGATTGTTGAAAATGCCAACGAAGGAACCGATGCCGTAAAAGCGGGTTTCAGCTACATTCTCGCTAATAACCTAGAAAATTTAACCTTACTCGCTACAGGAAATATTGACGGCACCGGTAATAACAGTAACAATGGCCTGACGGGAAATAACGGCAATAACCGACTGGAAGGATTAGCAGGTAACGATAACCTCAATGGGGGACTAGGTAATGATACTCTCGTGGGTGGCAGCGGCAATGATAACTACACCATTGATGGGGGAGATACCCTGATAGAAAATCTTAACGAAGGAACTGATACTGTCACAGCTAGTTTTACCTATACTTTGGGAGACAACCTAGAAAACCTCAACCTCAGTGGCAATGCTGCTATTAACGGTACTGGGAACACCCTAAACAACAGTCTTAACGGCAATAGTGGCAATAATCTTCTTCTTGGGTTAGAAGGGAATGACTCTCTTGATGGAAAAGCCGGTAATGACACCCTCGAAGGAGGCGCTGGTGATGACGCTTATACCATTGATGCAGGGGATACAATCACAGAAAATGCTAACGCAGGAACTGATACGGTCAAAGTTGGATTTGCTTCCTATACTCTCACCGCTAATTTTGAAAATCTGACTTTAACGGGAACTGTAGCTATTGATGGGACAGGCAATAACAGCAATAACCTACTAACAGGAAATAACGCCGCTAACACCCTTACCGGACTAGACGGAAACGATACCCTGCTAGGCGGTAGTGGCAATGATACTCTAGTTGGGGGCAATGGTAATGATGTTCTCACAGGAGGTTCAGGACTCGAACAATTTGTCTTGAATGCACCGGGTACCGGCATTGACTCAATTACCGATTTCAAAGTAATCGATGATACCCTTGTGGTTTCTGCGTCTCAATTTGGGGGTGGATTGACGGTGGGAACAGCTATCGATTCTAGTCAATTCCGCATCGGCGCCGGAGCCACCACAGCAACGACTGCTGACCATCGTTTTATCTATAATTCCACCAATGGAGCTTTATTCTTCGATGCCGATGGTAGTGCCACTACAGCTATGGCGATTCAGTTGGCTACCCTCTCCCCACAATTAGCTTTAACTGCCGGTGATTTTATCGTTGGAGTTTGATAATAAAAAGTAAAGGGTTCTGGTATTGCTGATTTTAACTATGAATTATCTTATACCCCTGTATCATTCGTAAACAGAGGGGTTGAGTATCATCAATCCTTACCTCCTCTTGCCTAAAAAAGCCACAAACAGACAAAGGAAATATTACGACCAAACCCGTTTTATTCCGTTTTGCTGCTCACTCAAAACATCCTACAAGTTTTAACTCAAGTTCTCAAGGGGGAAGTTCTGGTTTTTTCCTATTTTGTCAAGACCTCGGTAGTTACGGTATTTTCCGAAAAATAGGGCAGTTTTCAGGCTACCCTAACCGGAAAATTAATCCCCAAAATGGGAGATAATCGCATCGGCAAATTCGGAACATTTCAGGGGAGGATTAACGGGAGGTTCCATCAGACGAGCTAAATCGTAGGTAACTTGTCGATTAGCGATCGCTGCTGCGATGCCTTTTTTAATCAAATCGGCCGCTTCTTGCCATCCCATGTATTCCAACATCATCACCCCAGAAAGAATCACCGAACCGGGGTTAATTCGGTCTAAACCGGCGTGTTTAGGGGCTGTACCGTGGGTTGCCTCAAAAATAGCGCAACTATCGCCAATATTCGCCCCGGGTCCCATCCCTAAACCACCGACGATCGCCGCTGCCGCATCGGAGAGATAATCGCCATTCAGGTTCATGGTAGCGAGGATCGAGTATTCATCGGGACGGGTTTGGATCTGTTGGAAGATACTATCGGCAATGCGATCGTTAACCATAATTTTATCTTTCCACTGGCCATGGCCGTGGGTTTCCCAGATAGCATCGAGAACACTGGTCACTTCTTGGCAGATTTTGGCTTTTTTCTCGTCCGTGAGGGCATCATAACCCGGTTCCACCATGCGGGCGTTATCTTCGATGCTCAGATCAGGGTTTTTCTCCTTATTGCTCAGGATCCATGATTCCATCTCGGTAACGCACACATCCCGGAATTCACTTTTAGCTAATTCGTAACCCCAATCCCGAAACGCCCCTTCGGTATATTTCATAATGTTACCCTTATGGACGAGAGTAACCTGATTTTTCGGTTTCGGTAAAGTCAGCGCTCGTTCGATCGCCCGGCGGACTAATCTTTGGGAACCCGTCTTACTAATCGGTTTGATCCCGATACCCGCATCGAGGGGAATTTGTTTTTTCCCGTGTTCGGGAGTGGCGGGAATTAGTTCCGTGTTGAGATAATTAATCAGTTTATCGGCGATTTCCGTGCCTTGTTTCCATTCGATGCCGAGATAGATATCCTCGGTATTTTCCCGATAGACGATGACATCGAGTTTTTCCGGGGTTTTATGGGGGGAAGGGGTTCCCGCATAGTAACGACAGGGACGAACACAGGCATAGAGGTCAAAAATTTGCCGCAAAGCCACATTCAGGGAACGAATGCCGCCACCGATCGGAGTGGTCAAGGGACCCTTGATGGCAATACCATATTCTTTAATCGCTGTCAATGTATCTTGGGGTAGATATTGATAGGTCCCGTAGATTTCGCAAGCTTCATCGCCAGCATAGACTTTAAACCAATGGATTTTCCTTTGACCAGCGTAGGCTGTGGCGATCGCTGCATCGATAACTTTTTCGGTTGCAGGCCAGATATCGACCCCCGTACCGTCACCACGAATGAAGGGAATGATCGGATCGTCGGGAACTAGAGGTTTTCCGTCAGAAAAAGTAATTGTCGAGCCTGTTGTCGGTGGGGTGATTTTTTCGTAGCTCACAGTCATGGGCTTCCAGAAACAGTATTTATCTATACGTTGGGAGTCTAGCGCCGTCAATATCTATACTCAGGGATTTTGGGTAATTTCTTAAAGATTCCTTTGCTGGCATCTCCGTCAAAACAACCTAGAGGAAAAGCCTGAAACCGAGACAGAGAGTAGGGTTAAGCCTAGAGCCGCCCGCCCGACGGTCAAATGTGTAGATACTTAGGGTTTGCTGAAAAAGCTTTTCCTGGGGGCAGGGTGTGGGGTGTGGGGTGTGGGGTTTTATCGATTTTCAGGTGGTCAACTACCTAATTTTCAGGGAAAAAGTCCAGGAATTTTCCCCCTGATCACTCCCATTCCAGGACTTTTTGATTGACAAAAAGTCTAAAAGTCTTACCCAACAAGGTTTTTAGATTTATTCAGCAAACCCTAGTTATCGCTGTTCTATCAGTGTTGAGGATTCCCGTGAGCAACAATATAGAACAGCGTTAATCGTGCTTAGTTGTTCTATATTGACGGAACCTTTCATCAGCGATCGCATTTACCAAATCTTAGCCATTACTAATACAAACCCCGGCAATTCTGGATCACCACTAATGGTTTCAGGAGCATTTAAAATCTCCGGTTCTCGATGGGGACGATAAATATAGACTTGGCGATTTTGGCGATCTATTAACCAACCCAATAAAGTACCATTGGCAATATATTCCTCCATCTTTTTCTGCAAACTGGATACTGTATCACTAGCAGAACGTAATTCAATGACAAAATCGGGACAGATGGGGGCAAAAGAGGCTTTTTGTTTTTCTGTTAAAGCATTCCAGCGTTCTAATTTAATCCAAGCAGCATCGGGTGAACGAGTCGCACCATTGGGCAGCGTAAAACCCGCACTAGAATCAAACCCAAGCCCCGTCCCATCTAGTTCTGACCAACTCCCCAGTTGCACAGCTATATTAAGATTGCGATTACCCGTATCTGAAAAAGCAGGGGGCATAACGATCACTTCTCCACTAGCACTGCGTTCAATGCGTAAATCTCGATTGGCTAAACAAAATTCATAAAATTGCTCCTCCGTCATCGGCATAATCCAAGGAAGATCAATCATCAAAGGAGCCGAGGTCGCTTGTACAAGTAGTGTCGTCATATTTTCGCCCTACTCAAGAATTACACGAATTAACAACTGAATGCCCTTCAATCTTAACTTAGCTCTTGTCAACGGCATTATTGACTACTAAAAGATAGAAGGCGATCGCTCTTAACCTTGCTAAAGAAGCCTGACGGAGCGGAATGTAAATATTTATAAAAATGTAGCTTAAAATACAGTTTGTTTGGGGAGTGTGTGCTGTTTTGTCGTCCGTCTTTTCAGAAAAAGAAACCGCAAAAGTCTCCTAATACCATCAATAAAATCCGACAATTCCCCTTCATTAATTGGAGGGGTTTTTATCAGTTGTCATACTAAATCCGTTGAGTAACGCACAGAAAACGGGTTTCTCCGAGAAACCCGTTTTCTATTAATGCTTGGGGATAGTTTTTCCTAGCTTAGGGGTATTGAAAGTTTAATTTTCCCTGAATCTTTCTAACAGTTCTGAGCGAGATAAATTAGCCAGAGAAAGAAGTAAACCGGTGCGTTCCGAGATAGGAAGTTGGGCAATCTGTCCCACCAGACTAGATAATTCTGCATCTAGGCTGCCAAAGCGTCCTTCCAGAAGACTGGTTATCAGGGAATACCGTTCTTCTAAACTACCTCGTTGTATCCCTTCTTGTATCCCTTCTTGTATCCCTTCTTGTATCCCTTCTTGTATCCCTTCTTGTTTCCACTCTTCTCGTTGTTTTAGATAAGCTGGTGATAGGTTCATAATGTCCTCCTGTTCTTCGGCACTTAAATTATCTCTTAATTCCAAACTCTTGCGCCAGTTGGCCAGAATTTCCAGTAAATTCTCTTGGAAAGGATTACCTTCAGGCAATTGCACTAATTC
>NZ_JASJFB010000772.1:0-5646 GCF_030065455.1 Microcystis sp. M53602_WE12
AACTTTTTCAGCAGACCCTAATTAGGGGTCTCAAGACCCCCCTAGCGGCCACCGAGAAAACCTTCACCAGCTAGGTATTTTTACTCAAGTCTCTGGAGGGGGACAGCTTATGTGACAGTTGAGGGTGCGGAATGTGGGTTGTATAATTTCTGTGACCCGCGAGATACCCTGTCGTGATCGCTTTTGTCTTAATATCATGACCGACCTCTCTATTTTCAGTAGTCCGCCAGTTTTCTGGCTACCCGATCGCCTGAGCGAGCCGAATCCTTGGCTCGGTCACATTCCCTTCGCGTTCTGGCTTGTGGACGCGCTGAAACCGCGCTTGATCGTCGAGTTGGGAACCCATAGCGGCAACTCCTACCTCGCCTTCTGTCAGGCGGTACAGCGCTTAGAGATTCCCGCCACCTGCCGGGCGATCGATACGTGGCGCGGCGACGAGCAGGCGGGTTTTTACGGCGAAGAGGTGTTTTCGGAACTCTCTGGCTATCACGATACCCGGTACGGAGGATTTTCGCAATTACTCCGCTCCCGTTTCGAGGACGCGGTGAAGGATTTTCCCGACGGGTCGATCGACCTGCTCCATATTGACGGACTCCATACCTACGAAGCCGTAAAAGGGGATTTCGAGATGTGGCGGGGGAAACTATCCGATCGGGCGATCGTTCTCTTCCACGATATCGAGGTATGCGAATCCGATTTCGGGGTTTGGAAACTCTGGAAAGAACTCGGCGATCGCTATCCCCGTTTTTCCTTCCTCCATAGCTACGGATTGGGGGTTCTCGGTTTCGGCCGCGATCTACCCGACCCGTTGCGGATATTGTTCGCCCTCGATCGAGATCTGGCCGCGTGCGAGGACATTCGAGGGCGATTCGCCCGGTTGGGAAACGCCCTCATCGATACCTTCGCTCTTCAAACGATGCGGGAAGAAAACGCTCGCCTAGCCGGGCGGATAAAATACCTTGAAGCGAGCGAGCGAGAAATTCACGATCGCTGGATCGAGTATCAGGTCTACGGGCGACGGGTACAGGTGGAACTAGAGCGCTCGAGAGAACTCCTAAAAAAATACCGCGACGGCTACCATCGAACCCGCAAAGCGTGGGAAGAAGCGAAAATACAACTGCAACAGGCCAGCGAGGGCTGGGAAAGCGCCCAGAACATCGTTCGATGGATGGAGACGAGCTTCTTCTGGAGGCTACGAGAATTGTGGATCGATAACAAACCGATGTAACCCCTAGCAAGCGGACATTATCCCGAACCGATACAGACACACCATGACTCAGGAAGAACAGATCGCGCGACGGAAATCGGCCGTCGAATCTCTATCCCGATTACAATCCCTGCAAAACGAGATCGAGCGAAAATACCTCGATCCCCCGCTGCGAGACTCTTTAGTCGAGAGCTGCGGCCGTGCCGTCCGGAAAGCGTTCCGAAAAAGCCTCGATCTAGCGGTGGCTCTCACCCCAGCCGCGCTCGGCACCCCCTTGGAGGGATGGAAAATTGTCAGGATTCTCGCTAAGAGCGGTCTATTCGACGAGAACTACTACCGACAGCACCACCCTGAGATCGACGGAGTCGCTCCCCTCGACCACTATCGATTGATCGGTCGGTTCAAGGGCGCGTCGGTGAGTCCGCTTTTCGCTGTCGATTATTACACCGCCCGCTATCCCGAGACGATCACCTCGAATCTCGATCCCGTGATTCACTATCTCACCGTCGGCTGGAAAAAAGGCTACGATCCTCACCCGCTATTCGATACCGCCTATTACACGGCCCGCTATCCGGAGGTAAAAACCTCTGATCTCCCGCCTCCAGTTCATTATCGGACAATCGGGGCGAAAAAAGGCTATAATCCCCACCCGCTATTCGATACCGAGTATTACCTCGCCAATAGTCCAGACCTCGCGGGAAGCGATATCGATCCCCTCTCCCATTTCCTGATCTGGGGAGCGATCGCTGGACGGAATCCCCATCCCCTCTTCGATATCGCTTATTATCGCCGGCAGAATCCCACTGACGCGAATCCCCTGATCGACTACCTACAGGAACCCTCCTTCCGAAAATACGATCCCCATCCCCTCTTCGATCGCACCTATTACAAAAAACAGATATCGATCGATACGAATCCCCTACTCCACTACAAGAACGAGGGCTATCGTCTCGGCCTCGACCCTCACCCGTTATTTAAAACCGCCTTCTATCGCGAACAACTGCCCGAAGAGATGGGGGAAACCGTCGATCCGCTCTCGGATTATCTCGTCAACGGGGTCGCCGCAGGACGCGATCCTCACCCGCTCTTCGATAGCCGTTACTATCTCGATCGTAATCCAGGAGTCGCCCGCGAGAAAATTAATCCCCTCTTCGACTACTGCCGGGGAGGTGCGGCCGAAGGGCGTTTCGCGTGGTCGGCCGCTCGATTCGATCACCCGTTCCTGAACGGGTACCGATCGGGGGAAATCGGGTTTTTACTGGAGGGAAATCCAGACTTTCCCGACCCGACGAAGGAAAAAATCGCCGTTTCCTGTAGCTCGATCGGTAATTATTTCATGGGGGAGATCGCCGATATCCTCGCGGCCGGTCTGTCGGCGATCGGGGTGAAAACCCTCCGGCTCTCGGAAAACGATTCCCTCCCAGCGGACATCACGCAGGAAATTATCGTCGCACCTCACGAATTTTTCTATCTGGGAAACGGGGTCGCACTCGGGAACGACCGATCTCGAATCACCCGATCGATTTTGGTCAACGTGGAACAGCCCCAAACTGCGTGGTTTTCCAAAAGTTACGATTTCTTGCGCCAGGCTGCGCTAGTCCTCGATATTAACTGGCAAACGGCGGTTTTCACCCGCGCTCTCGGACTCTCCTCGTATTTCCTGCCGTTGGGGTATCTGCCGGGGTACGCCCCTTTCGCGTGGCAGAAGGAAAAACCCGATCTCCTTGCGTTACGAAGCGTCCCGCGGGAGCGTTGGCATTCTGTCGAGAGCGTCGATTCCCCGTGGGGTGATCGCCCGATCGATCTGCTATTTATCGGTTATCTTAGCCAACGCCGACAGGACTTTTTTGCGACAAACGCCCGATGGCTTCATCGCTACCGCGCTTTTTTCCATATTCCTCCCCTAGACGGTCCCCTGATCGCGGGAAAAGGCAACGCCCTCACCACCGAGGCAGTTATCGGTTTAAGTCAACGGAGTAAAATCCTGCTCAATATTCACCAAAGCGATCTAAGCTATTTCGAGTGGCACCGGATCGTTTTTCACGGTCTCTGGCAGAAAACCCTCGTGATCACCGAACCCTGTTACCCTCTCCCCGGTTTGATTCCTAACGAACACTATATCGAGATTCCCGCCGAAAAAATGGAAGCGAAAATCGACGAACTCCTGAATACACCCGCGGGGCGCGAAGAGTCCGAACGGATTCGGAACGCCGGCCATCGGGCGATCATCGAACTTTTCCCGCTAGAGGCGATCGCATCGCAGCTTCTCTCCCTAACGGCGCGCGTTACTGACACGGCACAGGAGAAGGAACGGAAATGATCTTCACCCATCCCCACTCGTTACTTTTTGAAAAAAAACGATCTCGTCCAGTGAGCGTTACCGTCTGCGTTAGTCTCTATAACTATGCGGACTATATTCGGGAAACGCTGGATTCGCTCCTCGAACAGACCCTAGAAGCCTTCGATCTGGCGATCATCGATGACGCTTCCAGTGACGCTTCCGCCGAGATCACCTGCGACTGGCTGAAGAAAAACGCCGAGCGCTTCGAGCGGATTCTACTCGTCCGACACGATCGCAATAGCGGCGGCCCCTCCGCCCCCCGGAACACGGCGATCGCCTCATCGGATACCCCGTTTATTTTCTCTCTCGATGCCGATAATACCCTCTACCCCCGATGTCTCGAACGGTGTTTAGAAGTGATAGAAGATACCGGGGCCGAGATGGTTTATCCCCTGATCGAGAAATTCGGGGCGGAAACGGGAATTTTGGGAAATCAGAACTGGAGCGCGGAAATTCTTGCCCGTGGCAATTATATCGATAATATGGCCCTGATTCGGAGAACCGCGCTAGAGGCGGTGAATGGCTATTCCTATATGTGGCTCTACGGCTGGGAGGATTTCGATCTCTGGTGTAAATTCGTCGAACAGGATTTTCAAGGGGTTTTAGTGCCAGAAATCCTCGCCCGCTATCGGGTTCACCCGAAATCGCTCCTACAGGCCCACACGAAGTCAAGAGCGCGCTCTGTTACCGAGGAAATCCTCGAACGACACCCGTGGTTAACAATCGATCTAGAAGCGATCACTTGAAACTGATTGCTTCTCGTTTGGCCAGTCTTAAAATCTTACAACCCTGATTAACTAGGTTTTTCAAGGTGTGGAACCCCTTCAAGATAACCCGATGAATCACAGCTTAAAATCTAGCCTATCAATGGAGAAAATAACAGTCTCTGCAATTGTCTCTACTTATTCTAGACAAGCTAATGATAATCGCTTGACAATTCCCTCGATCGAATATAGAATCTTAAAATCTTATACCCCTGATTAACAAGGTTTTTCAAGGTGTGGAACCCCTTCAAGATAATCCGATGAATTATAGTTTAAAATCTAGCCCATCTATGGAAAAAATAACAGTCTCTGCTATTGTTTCTACTTATAAATCAGCCGAATTTATCCGAGGATGTCTAGAGGATTTAGTTACACAAACCCTTTATCAAAAGGGAGAATTAGAAATTATTGTTATCGATAGTGCTTCCCCCGAAAATGAACGGGAAATAGTCCTAGAGTTTCAACAAAAATATCCGAGAATTATTTATCAGCGGACGGAGGCAAGAGAAACCCTTTATCAAGCTTGGAATCGCGGCATTAAACAAGCGCGGGGACGTTATCTAACCAATGCTAACACCGATGATCGTCGCTGTTTCAATGCCCTAGAAATTATGGCTAGTTATCTCGACCAACATCGCGAGATTAGTTTAGTTTATGGCGATCAATTAATTACAACCATTAAGAATGATACTTTTGCCACTACCTCAGCTTTAAAACGCTGGAATTGGCCTGATTATTCCTATCAAGAGCTGCGGCAGAGATGTTGTGTAGGTTCTCAACCGATGTGGCGCAAATCACTTCACGATCGATACGGTTATTTTCAAGAGGATTTTCGCTGTGCGGGCGATTATGAATTTTGGTTAAGAATTGCTAGTCAAGGAGCAAAAATGTCCTTAATTCCCGAGATTTTGGGCTTGTATTATTTAAATCTGCAAGGATTAGAACACGGCAGTAATGGTCAAGCTTTACGGGAACATTATCAGGTATGTAAGACCTATCAAATTCCTCACCCAGAAATTGTCGATATAGCAGTTAATTCTGAGCCAGTTAATGTCGAAAATTTAGGTATACCTCTAGAGAGCGATGAACTAGAAAAATTAAAGATAATTCAAGCTGTTTCTACTCGTAAAACTCCAATAACTGGACTTCCCCGTTGACAAAAAGCCATAACCTGTGCTGTAGGAGGGATTAAAAGAATTTCCGCCGCCCCGTTACTGGGTACAAATCAGGGAAACTCCCAATAAATCTAACGCTTTTTGTTGCAGTTGGGTCGGTCGAGTTATCTTAGAAAAACGATAACTTCCCTCCCTAATCGTACATTCCACTGTATTCAA
>NZ_JASJFB010000262.1:0-8150 GCF_030065455.1 Microcystis sp. M53602_WE12
GAGATGTCTATAAAAAACTGCAAGACCGGCGCCGGTAATCAGTTATCAGTTATCAGTAATCAGTTATCAGTTATCAGATTTGAGTTTTAAGTGGGTGGGTGGAATTAAATATAAGATAAACGTAGGTTGGGTTGAAGCATGAAACCCAACGCCCGCATGGGTTACGCTACCGCTAACCCATCCTACAAATAATTTTTCCTCCCTACTTATTTGGAGATTCAGAGATTTAGATCAATATTTATTGAACCACGAATCTTTTTTCCATTGGTTTTTATTATATTCAGCATGGGTTAGTATTTTTCTAATGAAAACCCTTCTATGTTGAAAATCAACATAAGTTATTAGTCGATAGTTGTTGCCGCAAATGTTGAATACTATAAAATTACCCACTAAGTCAGCCGAAGAAAAATCCTGACGAATATCTTGGAAACTTTGCCATTTTGCTTGACTAACTTGCTTGTACCAATAACGTAGACCAGCCTGAGCCTCTGGATGAGTTTCCCAAAAAATTCTTAAGGTGGCTCTTGAAATAATATGCATAATTTTTTATTAATCTTTTAAGTTTTATTTTCATGACCAATAATCCCCTTGTGTGTTTTGCTTACTTGCTTGCTAGTATAGCAAACAAGCAAGCCTCTAGTCAAGTATTTTAATTTCTCTGATAAACCGCATCCACAGGGAAACCCGTAGTTTTGCTTTTTCGGCTACGATCCTTGCATAGCAATACTTTTAAGGCTTAATGGCTTGCCCGTGAAATTCCAGTTATCTAGCTGGTTGCGGTTTAGTAATATTTATTAATTAGCAGAATTTGTAATTAACTAGCTAAGTCTCTTGATAGCCGACTCAAGGCTAAAAAATTTATTTAGTAGTAATTACACTTATGCTCGATCGACTATTGCCTTTAGATACCTCACACCTTAATAATTAAGTATAGAATAGCCAAGTCTCCAAACTACCGCTTAACCAAAACTTCTATTATCCTGATGAGAAACCTCTATTTTCTTTTGCCCGGTACTACTTCTCCTTTTGGTGGGGGTGGACTGTGGGCAGAAATGAAAACCGTCAATTTGGCTAGTCAAATTTGTAGCGCCCAGATTGTGACTTATCGTCAAAAAGAGTTAAATTATCCTTTTTTAGAGGATATACTCGCCAAAATAAGCTCGGATGACAGTATTTTTGTGGTTAGCTGGGGTTTTGATCTTCCTAAACTGGTGCAAAGATTGCGATCGCATAATATCATTTATCATGCCCATAGTACAGGTTACGGCTTCCGTTTACCCTCCCAAATACCAATTATCACCGTTAGCCGTAATACTATGGGGTATTGGGGAGAAAAGGCTCCTAATGCTTTGATTTACTATCTTCCTAATCAAATTGGCTCAGAATTTCTCAATTTAGGCTTAGAAAGAGATATCGATGTCCTAGTACAGGGGCGCAAATCCTCAAAGTATCTTCTCAATCGTCTAGTTCCCGCCCTCCGTCCCCACTGTCGCGTTAAGGTTTTAGATAGCTATGTGGAGGATTTAGTGGGATTATTCAATCGCAGTCGGGTTTATCTCTACGATTCGGCTGAATATTGGGCTGTAAACGGTTTAACGGAGGGTTTTGGCTTACCGCCCCTGGAAGCTTTAGCCTGTGGTTGTACGGTATTTTCTAGTGTTAATAGCGCCCTAGCCGATTATCTCGATCCCGGTTTCAATTGTCAAAAAATCGGGGCTTATTCCAGTCAATACGATCTGGAACGTATTCTTAATTATGTCCGTAATTTTCCCGTTAATTCTTTACCGGCTAATTTTCTCGATGATTATAATCCCGAAAAATTACTACCACGTTTTGAAACAATTTTAAGAGAAATTAATGATTTCTTTGATATTAAAAAACATTATCCGGCTGATATAGAAGGTTTAGAACCCCTGCGACTTAAAAAATTATGGATACAGAGTTCTCTGGCTAAACTTAAGAAAAAACTGTTTAAGTAGTGGTGATATTTCCTTAATTAGGGTTTGCTGAAAAGGCTTTTCCTAGGGGCAGGGTGTGGGGTGTGGGGTGTGGGGTGTGGGGTTTTACCGATTTTCAGGTGGTCAATTACCTAATTTTCAGGGAAAAAGTCCAGGGATTTTCCCCCCAATCACTCCAAAGGTCGGCACTTTTTGAGGGAAAACAAGTCTAAAAGTCTTATCCAACAAGGTTTTTAGATTTATTCAGCAAACCTTAATTATTCGCCAATTCAAAAATCAAACGCACCACTCCTTAAGAGTTGACAGAGAAAGGCTGATCAGCTATTCAGTTATCAGTGATCAGTTATCAGTTATCAGTGAACAGGGATATCGGGAGAAAAAAGCTGATGGCTGACTCCCCAAAAGGAAAACTTTCTACTTCACCATTAAGATAACTGCTATATAGGGTTTGCTGAATAATGGTAAAACCCTTTTAAAATAAGGCTTTTGACCTGTTAAAATCCGATGTTCATGCTGCGAAAATCCGATTGGGACTCTCAAAAACCTTGCATTATCCCTCTCATAGTACATAAATTGGTACAAAAAAAGAGGGCAACAAAGCCTGAAACGACCAGCTACTGACTCCTGACGACCGGCTACTGACTCCTAACCCCACCAACAAACTTTTTCAGCAAACCCTATATAATTATTTCTAACTCTTACCCCCAGGATATTTATGAAGCGAGGAATTTACATTACCGCTAATGATCGAGTTATCGAGCAGGCGATCGCATTAATGAATAGTATTCGTTTGTACGATCCCGATTCTCCCGTCATCTTGATTCCCTACGACAATAATTATCAAAAAATTGCCGATTTATTAGCAGAAAAATATGGCGTTATTCTCTATCCCGATCTGCAATTGGTGGAAGAATTGGCACAGAAAATCTATGATATTTTTGGAGAAAAATTCTTTGCTCGTCCCAATCAATTTCGCAAGCAGGTGTGTTGGTTTGGAGAATTAGATCAATTTCTTTATATCGATACGGATATCGTAGTTTTTGAAAAAATAATAGATAATCTAAATTTCCTCGATACCTACGATTTTCTCTGCTGTGATTACCAACACAAAAAAGGGATTACTGATGTTTTTAATCCGATTGTTTTAGAACAAGGAATCTTCACAGAAAATGATCTAACTGGGATGTTTAACGGTGGTTTTTGGGCTAGTAAAAAGAATTTGTTCTCAGAACAGGAATTATATAGCGCTTTTCAAGAATGTGCCGCTCATCCAGAATATTTTGATTTTTCTCAAAAAACCTCCGATCAACCGATTATTAATTATACCATTCTCAAACGAGTTCCCAATCGATTTAATATTGTCCGCGCTCCGGGTTGTCAAGCGGGAAATTGGGGGGGGAGTCCTCATTTTCAACGTCAGGGGAATATCTTAATCGATCCGAGATTAAATCAGCCCTTAAAATATTTACATTGGGCAGGAATTCGCATCGAACCGGGATGTCCCTACTGGGATATCTGGAAATATTATCGTTATCTAGATGATCCTAATCCCCCCGCAGATCCGCCAGCAAGCAAACCCAAAAATCCTTTGCAGAGATTATTAGATAAAATCAAATTATAGGTTTGATTTTTCCTCTCGCACCATTAAGATAACTGCGGCAATTTAACTCCAATCCTGTTGCTCCTCAGTTTGGCGAATTTGATACACTTGTCCGTGACTGTGCAGTGGTCGAGTTTTTGCCCATAAACTAGCTTCATCTAACTGCCATTTTTCTAGGATTAAATCTAAATCTCTTTGGATTTCTCTTGCTCCCGGAAAGTTTTGATAACGTATGCGTAAACGAGCGCATTCAGCTAAGTTTAAATCATTGGGTTCTGATTGCAGCAGCTGATCAACAATCGGGCGATCTAGTCTTTCCTGTGGATGTTGTTGTTCTTGATTTTTACTAGCCATAATTAGGGTTTGCGGCACAAAGTTTTTCCTGGGGGCAGGGTGTGGGGTGTAGGGTGTAGGGTGTAGGGTTTTACCCATTTTCAGGGAGTCAATTACCTAATACCAAATCCGTTGAGTATAGGCTACATATCAGGAGAGGCACTCATGCAAAAGGCAAAACGGAGAATAAATAATCAGTTTTTAATAACTGGATTTAGTATAATTTTCAGGGAAAAAGTCCCTGAATTTTCCCCCCGATCACTCCAATGGCCGGTACTTTTGGATTTCAAAAAGGTCTAAAAGTCTTATCGAACAATGTTTTTAGATTTATTTAGCAAACCATAATTAATCGAACCAACCGATTTCGGAATCCGTTAACTCTGTGGGGGTAGGATTGGGGGCAATATAACGGGCTAAAGTTGCCATTTCAAAGTTATAAAGACTGGGTTTCTTCGGCGCAGGTTTGCTAATTGGTGAGGGTTCAGGGGTGGGGGGGGGACTATTTTCTAGGGTTTTAATTTGATTATATAATTTTTCAATTAACTGTTTTTTCTCGGTTAATTCCGTCTGGGATTGACTTAATTGACTCGATAATTTTTCAATTAACTGTTTTTTCTCAGTCAGTTCTGTTTCTGTCTTACTTAATTGACTCGATAGTTTTTCAATTAACTGTTTTTTCTCGGTTAATTCCGTCTGGGATTGACTTAATTGACTCGATAATTGTGCCACCAAAGTAGTTTTTTCCGAGAGGACAGATTCTAACTGCTCGGTCTGTTGTTGTAACTGCTGTAACCTGACAGAGAGTTCCAGATGTTCTTTAAGTTCTTCTTCCAGAGAAATAACTTTTTCTTGGAGAGTTTGCTGATTTTTCTCGGTTTTTTCTAACTCTGTTGTCAAGTCGTTAATTTTTGCCTGTAGGGTGGCGTTTGTTTCCTTAGAACGTTTGGGAGAAGGAGAGGTTTGGGATTCTACCTCTTTATTAGCTTCTGTACGGATGAGATCGTTTAAATTACCTTTGGTCATAAGCTCTGCAAATAGGATATTACGATAGAGTCGGATACTGTCCAGAAATCTGTTGGTTTAGGCAATCGATCATTATTCGCCCGATATACAAGCTTGATTACGCTGGGGAATTGTTCCATAGGTTTTATTGTATAGCTTGAGGTCGATCGATCCCTGTCCATTTAAGGAATGAGAAAAAATACCTAAATCTCAGTTTCGCCAGTAAGATTCTAAATTTTTCTGTAGTTAATGATACGGAATACTAAATTTGTGTCAGACTAAGGGTAGAAGTTGATCGCACCTGTGGCAAGGATAAATTTATGAATATTCAAGAAAAAGCACGTCTCAATCTAACCCAAGAACGACAAGCAGAAGGAATGCTCGAAGAAAATGTCTTAACTCGTACAGAGGAGCTTTTGGGGGAAGGAGAGGCAGAAACTGCGAAAGCGCGGGTTTTATTAACCGAAAATCGTCAAGAAGACGAAAAACTCCAAGATAAAATTTTAGAACGTTCGATCGAAGCTATGCAATAGCCTTTCGGTGAAGATTGGGAATATCCACACAAGTATAGATAAATGTCTGTAGAGACGTGGTTTTCCCCGTCTCTATTTCAATTCCCGATAACTAATCACTGTTAAACTAATCACTGTTCACACTCTGGACAGTGAAAAAATGCAGATCCGAAGAAAACACCCCAATCCTGCCGTTAAAGTTGAGAGTTTGAGTTATGTGGTGAAAGTGCCAGAGGCACAACCGCAAAATATTTTAGAAGAAATCGTTTGGCATAAGGAGATCGAAGTCGATAAATTGCGTGAAAAGTTGCCTTTATTGGAATTACGCAAAAAAATAGCTAATACTGCGCCACCTTGCGACTTTTTAGCCGCCTTAAAACAGGGTAAAACCCAACCCGCTTTGATTGCCGAAGTCAAAAAAGCTTCCCCGAGCAAGGGAGTTATCCGCGAAGATTTTGATCCTGTAGCGATTGCGCGTACCTATGAACAGGGAGGAGCCACTTGTTTATCGGTTTTAACCGATAGTAAGTTTTTTCAAGGTAGTTACGAAAATCTTAGCCTCGTCCGGCAAGCGGTATCTTTACCCCTATTATGCAAAGAATTTATCCTTTATCCCTATCAAATCTACTACGCTCGCTCTAAAGGAGCCGATGCTGTCCTTTTAATTGCCGCTATTTTAAGCGATCAAGACCTAGCATATTTTGTCAAAATTGTCAAGGGTTTAGGGATGACAGCTTTGGTAGAGGTGCATAGTCTGGCCGAATTCGATCGAGTGTTAGCCATTGAGGGAATCGAACTAATCGGCATCAATAACCGCAATTTAGAGACATTTAAAGTCGATTTAGACAATACTCGCCAATTACTAGAAGCCAGGGGCGAAAAGGTGCGAGAAAAAGGTATTCTGATCGTCAGCGAATCGGGATTACACACAGCAGCAGCTCTGGCGAAAGTGAAGCAAGCGGGAGCAAATGCGGTTCTAATTGGCGAATCTTTGGTAAAACTGCCCGATGCTGCCGTCGGTATCCAGAAACTCTTTGAAAATCGGGAATAGGAGTTAGGAAGTGGGGAAGTGGGGAAGTGGGGAAGCTGTCTCATCACCCTATCACCCCAAAACCCCATCACCCCAAAACCCTATCACCCTATCTCCTGAATACTGACTCCTGACAAGGCTATCTGCCGGGATATAATCAGAGTTTGCCGAATCTTAAATCATCCCCTCAGAATTGATGCGATCGAGATTTGGTTTTTTATCTTTTTGAATATAGCCCAACGAGAGAGGACGAACCATGGAAAATAAAAATATGTTGATGATTCCCGGCCCGACACCAGTGCCGGAAGCGGTATTATTGGCTATGGCTAAAGCACCTATAGGTCATCGGACGGGTGCTTTTAGCAAGGTAATCGCCGAATTAACCGAAAATCTCAAATGGTTGCATCAAACCAGTGGCGATGTCTTAATGCTAACTGCTTCGGGAACCGGTGCCATGGAAGCGGGAATTATTAATTTTCTCAGCCCCGGCGATCGAGTTTTGGTGGGGGATAATGGTAAATTTGGGGAACGTTGGGCGAAAGTGGCGAAAGCATACGGCTTAAATGTGGATGTCATTAAGGCAGAATGGGGTAAACCCCTAGATCCAGAGGCATTTACCGCTAAACTGACCGAAGACAAGGAAAAAGCCATCAAAGCGGTAATTATCACCCATTCGGAAACTTCCACCGGGGTTCTCAATGACTTGGAAAGCATTAACAAAGCGGTAAAAGACCACGGGGAAGCTTTAATTATCGTCGATGCTGTCACCAGTTTAGGAGCTTATCATATTCCCATCGATGAATGGGGTTTAGATGTGGTCGGTTCTGGTTCCCAGAAAGGTTATATGATTCCTCCCGGTTTAGGTTTTGTTTCCGTAAGTCAAAAAGCTTGGAAAGCCTACGAAACCGCCAAACTGCCGCGTTTTTATCTAGATTTGGGCAAATACAAAAAAGCCACCGATGAGGATAGTTCCCCCTTTACCCCTCCAGTTAACCTGATGTACGGTTTACAAGCTTCTCTGCAAATGATGAGAAGGGAGGGATTAGCGGCAATTTTCGCCCGTCACCAACGCTTAACGAAGATGACGCGGGCCGGTATGCGCGCCCTGGATTTGCCCCTCTACGCGGCGGATTCTTGGGCTTCCACGGCGATTACTGCGGTGGCCCCCACTCTGGTGGATGCGGAAAAAATTCGCTCGACTCTCAATAAAAAGTTCGACATCGCTGTGGCTGGTGGTCAGGATCACCTCAAGGGTAAAATCTTCCGTATCGGTCATTTAGGTTTTGCTAGTGAGAGGGATATCCTCACGGTTATCGCTGCCATTGAAGCGACTTTAATCGAGTTAGGTGTCGAAGGTGTCACCCCGGGCGCCGGTGTGGCTGCGGCTGCCTCGGTGATGGTGCAGGGTTAATCTTGGGTTGGCTTTTCCCCTTCTCCCCAAAGAGGGGGATTTTTGCCGGAAGATATAGTTTATTATCTAATACCCCGTGTGCAACTATATTTTTGGTCTTGATTTACAAGGCTTTCAATCCTTGGCTCTTCTAGGTTCTGTGTGAGCATGGTATAACAGTAACACAGAACAGGAGGTGGGTTATGTGGATAAATTTTGATCAACTCCTCGATTTACCAAATGTAACAGTGGTCAATTATCAAAAAATTGCTCAGACAATTTTCCTAAAGCTCGCTCTTTTAAATGAAACAATTGAATGTCCGAA
>NZ_JASJFB010000450.1:0-16918 GCF_030065455.1 Microcystis sp. M53602_WE12
CAATTAGTGTTTAATGAACGAATAGTGCCGATAGTTGGGCTTAAGTGGGGAACAAGAGTCGCTCGATTTAGCAGTGGAATTAGCCCTACAATCGGCGTAGGGCTAATTCATGAATTAGCCCTACAATCGGCGTTGTCAAATTGAAAGATGCTCCGAATCAGTTGGGAGCATTGCATCTTTCCTCTTCTGAATCTGACAACGCCGTCCCTGTTCACCGATAAATGATTCTCCACTCCCAACGAGAGTGATACAATTGTTAACACCACAGACCAAGAGCCAATCGAAGCGAGAGAATAAAAACTGCTATGTTAAAAGCCCTACTCGGAGACCCTAACGCCCGCAAAATTAAAAAATTTCAGCCCCTCGTCACCGAAATCAACCTGCTGGAAGAAGACATTAAAAACCTGTCCGATGAGGAATTAAGGGGCAAAACCAGCGAATTTAAGGAAAGATTAGACAAAGCGAGAAATTATGACGAAAGAGAGGAGATTCTCGAGGAAATCCTCCCCGAAGCTTTCGCCATTGTCCGGGAAGCGGGAATCCGAGTCTTAGGGATGCGTCACTTTGACGTGCAGTTATTGGGGGGAATGGTACTGCACAAAGGACAAATCGCCGAGATGAAAACCGGGGAAGGAAAAACCCTGGTTGCCACTCTCCCCGCTTATTTGAATGGATTGACCGGAAAAGGGGTTCACGTCGTCACCGTCAACGATTATCTTGCCCGTCGTGACGCGGAGTGGATGGGGCAGGTACACCGCTTTTTAGGGTTAAGTGTGGGACTAATTCAAGCCGGCATGAGTCCAGAAGAAAGAAAGAAAAATTATGCCTGTGACATCACCTACACCACTAACAGCGAACTCGGCTTCGATTATCTGCGCGATAACATGGCTACAGTGATGGGGGAAGTTGTCCAAAGACCCTTTAACTACTGCGTTATCGACGAAGTGGACTCCATTCTTATTGATGAGGCCAGAACTCCATTAATTATATCAGGACCGATCGATCGACCCACAGAAAAATATATTCTCGCCGCCGAAATCGCCAAGCAATTAGTGCGCCAAAAAGTAGAAGACGGACCGGGAGACTACGAAGTTAACGAAAAAGACCGTAACGTTTTAATGACCGATGAAGGCTTTAAAAGAGCGGAAGAACTATTAGGAGTTACCGATTTATACGACCAAGAAAATCCCTGGGCGCACTATATTTCTAACGCTATTCGTGCCAAAGAACTCCAGAAAAAAGACGTTAACTATATCGTTCGCAGTGGTGAAATTGTTATCGTTGATGAGTTCACGGGACGGGTATTACCGGGGCGACGTTGGGGCGATGGTTTGCATCAGGCAGTGGAGGCTAAGGAAGGGGTAGAAATTCAACAGGAAACCCAAACCTTAGCCACGATTACCTATCAAAACTTTTTCCTACTCTATCCGAAATTATCCGGCATGACCGGGACGGCCAAAACCGAAGAAACGGAACTAGAAAAAGTCTATAACCTGCAAGTAACAATTATTCCCACTAACCGCGTTTCTCGTCGGCAAGATTTAGCCGATGTGGTCTATAAAAATGAACAGGCAAAATGGAACGCCGTCGCTGAAGAATGTCAACAAATGCACGAACAGGGTCGCCCGGTTTTAGTCGGTACTACCAGTGTGGAAAAATCGGAAGTGCTTTCGCTTTTATTACAGGAAAGAAAGATTCCCCATAACTTACTTAATGCTCGTCCGGAAAACGTGGAAAGGGAATCGGAAATCGTCGCCCAAGCAGGCCGGGCCGGGGCCGTAACCATTGCCACGAACATGGCGGGACGGGGAACCGATATCATCCTCGGTGGTAACTCCGACTATATGGCCCGATTGAAAATTCGCGAGTATTTAATGCCGAAATTAGTTATGCCCGAAGATGACAATTTGGCCTTTAGTTTACCCAGTTTAGGAGAACGCAATCGCCCGCAAGGATTCGCCCCAGGTAAGAAGAAAAAAAACTGGCGCGCCTCGGCGGAAATTTTTCCCACCGAGTTACCGAAAGAGGTAGAAAATGCCCTGAAAGAAGCGGTTAAATTTGCCGTTGATACCCACGGAACTCAAAGTTTACCCGAATTAGAAGTAGAAGAAAAAATCGCCATCGCGGCCGAAAAAGCCCCCACGGATGACCCGGTTATTCAAAAGTTACGCGAAGTCTATAAATTAATTCGCAAAAGTTATGAAGATTACACAGGTAAAGAACACGATGAAGTAGTAGAAAGGGGCGGACTGCACGTTATCGGGACGGAACGCCACGAATCCCGCCGTATTGACAACCAATTGCGAGGCCGGGCGGGCAGACAGGGCGACCCCGGTTCTACACGCTTCTTTTTAAGCCTAGAAGACAATTTATTGCGGATTTTTGGAGGCGACCGCGTGGCGGGTTTAATGGATGCCTTCCGGGTGGAAGAAGATATGCCCATTGAGTCGGGAATGTTGACTCGTTCCTTGGAAGGCGCGCAAAGAAAAGTGGAAACCTTCTATTATGATGCCCGGAAACAGGTGTTTGAATACGACGAGGTGATGAATAATCAACGGCGCGCTATTTATGCCGAACGTCGTCGGGTTTTGGAGGGGATGGACTTAAAAGAACAGGTGCTGCAATACGCCGAAAAAACCATGGATGAAATCGTCATGGCTTATATTAATCCCGAACTGCCGGCGGAAGAATGGGATTTAGAAAAACTGATTAGTAAATCTCAGGAATTCGTCTATCTCTTGGCAGATATTACCGCTAAAGATATCGAGGATATGAGTGTTAATGATATCAAGATGTTCCTACACGAAGAAGTTCGCAAAGCTTACGAAATTAAAGAACGTCAAGTGGATAGTATTCGTCCCGGTTTAATGCGCGATGCCGAACGTTATTTTATCCTGCAACAAATCGATATGTTATGGCGCGAACACCTGCAAGCTATGGAAGCTTTACGCGAGTCGATTGGTTTACGCGGTTACGGTCAAAAAGACCCCCTAATTGAGTATAAACAGGAAGGCTACGAGATGTTTTTAGAAATGATGATTGATATCCGTCGCAATGTGGTTTATTCCATGTTCCAATTCCAACCGCAAGGACAACCCCAAGCAGTGGCTAGTGAACAGTAAAAACTAAAAGTTGGCTTAAATTGGGGAGAATTGGCTAAGGCTGATTCTCTCATTTTTTTTCCCTGAGAAATCAGTCACCCACAATCCACACTAGGACAAAAATTATCAGTACAATCACTCCATAGGACAGTAACGACCCCAAAAAATTGAGGATTTGTACGGGAAAATGAATCAAAACTTGGTAAGTAAAATCGGCAGCTGCCAGCAAGGCAGCGAAAAACATAATCACAAGTGTTATCATACTTAATATCTTCTCAATCTGATAGAATAAATGGCTATCCTTTGCGGTAATCGACAGTAGATGGTCAGAAGTTAGGAGATTATCCCCAAGAAAAAACTCGGAGTGCGGCAGAATCGGGAGAGCGTTGGGTTTCATGCTTCAACCGTTCGGCAAAAGCTCACGGCCGAAGCCCAACCTACGTTCTTGTTAAATAAGATTTAGTATAACTCGATCGCTGTTAAAATTGCGGTAGAATCAGGAGAGCTAATTTGCTATAACCAGTCCAGAAGAGCGAGATTACTAAAAATTGACCAGTTTTTTGCGGGAACTGGGAAAATTAACAGCTAATCTGGGACAAGACGAGCTAAAAGCAGCAGAGAGCAACAATCAATGTCTAAAAACTCTATACCTCGAATCGAAAATCTGCGCGTGCAAAATTACCGAGCTTTACAGGACTTAGAATTAAAAAGCATTACTCCTTTAACCGTTTTTCTCGGTCCTAATGGGAGCGGAAAATCTACCATATTTGATGTCTTTGCTTTCCTCTCTGAATGTTTTACTGTTGGTTTAAAAAAAGCTTGGGACAGACGGGGAAGATTTAAAGAATTAAGAACCAGAGGACAAGAAGGTTACATCATTATCGAATTAAAATATCGAGAAAAATTGGCATCACCTTTAATTACCTATCATTTGGCTATTAATGAAGCTAACAATCGCCCTTATGTTGCCGAAGAATGGTTACAGTGGAGACAAGGAGCGAAGGGCAAACCTTATCGCTTTTTAGACTTTAAAGAAGGGGAAGGAATAGTGATTAGTGGAGAAAATCCCCAAGAAGAAGATGAACGAATTTCTGAACGATTAGACTCCCCGGAATTTTTAGCTGTTAGTACCCTCGGACAATTGGCCAAACATCCCCGGGTTAGTGCTTTGCGTCGTTTTATCACAAGTTGGTATCTTTCCTACTTAACCGCAGATAATACTCGCACTCAACCAGAAGCAGGAGCGCAAGAAAGATTATCGCCAACTGGTGACAATTTACCTAATGTTATTCAATATTTAAAAGAAGATCATCCTCAACGATTAGAATCTATTTTACAAACCCTTTCTCGTCGAATTCCTAGATTAGAAAAAGTCGAAGCATCTATTATGCCGAATGGACAGCTTTTACTTCAAATTAAAGACGCACCTTTTCAAGAGCCAATTCTTGCCAAATTTGCCTCCGATGGCACTTTAAAAATGTTAGCTTATTTAACTATATTATATGATCCAAGCCCTCCGCAATTACTGGGAATAGAAGAACCAGAAAATCATCTTCATCCCCGTTTATTACCTGAATTAGCAGAAGAATGTCGGGCAGCGACCGCAAGTACACAATTAATGGTAACAACTCATTCTCCCTTTTTTGTAGATGGTTTGAAACCAGAGGAGGTTTGGGTACTTTATCGAGATGAAAATGGTTTTACTCAAGCTAAACGTACTTCAGCAATGCAAGGAGTTAAGGAATTTATTCAAAATGGTGCTTTGTTGGGTCAATTATGGATGGAGGACTATTTTGATGTGGGGAATCCTAGCATTTAAGTTTAATAGCAAAGGAGGAAAAAAGTGCATCTTGAATTTTTAGTTGAAGAATTTTCTACCCAAGAATGTTTAAATCAAATTTTACCTAAAATATTATTTGAGAATGTCACCTATAAAATTCATGCCTTTCGAGGTAAATCCGATTTAATCAAAAAACTACCGGAGCGATTAAAAGGCTATCAATGCTGGATACCCGATGATTATCGAATCATTATTCTTGTAGATAGAGACAATGAAGATTGTCAAATGCTCAAAGAAAAGTTAGAAAATATTGCCCAACAAACAGGACTGATCACCAAAACGATTAGTGAAGATAAAAAAACATTTCAGGTGTTAAATAGAATTGCTATAGAAGAACTAGAAGCTTGGTTTTTTGGTGATATTCAGGCTATAGTCTCAGCCTATCCCAAAGTTTCTACTAATGTGGGACAGCAAGCAAAATACAGAAAACCCGATGAAATTACGGGCGGAACTTGGGAAAACTTAGAAAAGATACTTCAAAAGGCTGGGTATCATCGAGGAGGTTTAGAAAAAGTGAAAGCAGCCCGAGAAATTTCTCAATTTATGACTCCTGCTCATAATTGTTCTCCTAGTTTTCAGATTTTTTATCAAGGTTTATTGGCGATGATTAGCTAAGGATATTTAGGAAAGTAAATGATGAAACTGCTAGATCACTGTCAAGGATAAATCGATTTTTAACTGTTGAATAAATTGTTGCATAATTGTTCAAAATTCGGTGTTTAACTATAGCGTTTCCTAAGCTAGTGAGGTACACCTATTTTTCTTCCCTTTTGCATGAGTGCCTAAAACCCATAACTTTTGTACCTCAGCAGACTGAAAAACGCTATAAATCTTATTGAAAAAGAACGTAGGTTGGTTTGAAGCATGAAACCCAACCCTCTCCTGATTCTACCGCAATTTTAACAGCGATCGAGTTATACTAAATCTTATTTAACAAGTATAGAGTGGCAAGTGGGAAGTGGGTTTTTAAAGTTGGATTGGCAGTTAATGATACTATCAAAAATCAATTTAGTATAAGCTTTCATTGTATTGGGAAAAACTTCAGCAGAATAGTTCATCCTTCCTAGCTAATTAACTAATAAGGACAAGTTAGGGAAAAGATTTCCCTAACTTGTTCCCTTTTGCGATAAGATAATTAATATAACTTCAAGGAGACTGCTCTATGAATATTCGTATTGGTAACGGCTACGATATCCACCGATTGGTAACAGGAAGACCTTTAATTTTAGGAGGAGTAGAAATTGCCCATACTGTCGGGTTATTGGGTCATAGTGATGCCGATGTCTTAACCCACGCTATTATGGATGCCATGCTGGGGGCGCTTAGTTTAGGCGATATCGGTCATTATTTTCCCCCCACAGACCCGCAATGGCAAGGGGCGAATAGTTTAAAATTATTAGAACAAGTTAATCAATTAATTATCGATAAAGGTTGGCAGATTAATAATATTGATTCGGTAATTGTCGCCGAAAAACCGAAAATGAAATCCCACCTTATTGCGATGCGAGCCAAGTTAGCAGCAACTCTCAAAATTAATCCGGAACAGGTGGGAATTAAAGCCACTACTAACGAACAATTGGGACCGGTAGGACGAGAAGAAGGTATCGCAGTTTATGCCGTGGTTTTATTGGTTAAGGAGTAGGTTAAATACGGTGTTTTCCCTGCTATTCTCCCAGCCATTCTTCCCTGGTAATACCCGCTTGATTGAGAATGCGTTTTAACAGTCCTACCCCTATTTCACCTTGATGAGGATTGGGGATAATTATCGTTAAATTATCGCGACGCATTTGAGGGTGTTTACCCCCAGCGTAGGGACCGTCAAACCCAAGTTCTCGTAATCTTTGAACTAGATTAAGCCATGATATGGCGGTTAATTTAGGCATATCTTAAATTGAAGACATGGGTTGAGGAAGGAGATTAAGATCTATTCCTGCTAACAATGGAATTGGCAAACCTAAACACAGACGCAAAGCAATCCAATCGCTTAAAGCTTCGCGCAATTCTTGCCGGCAATCTTCTAGATTGGCGTGATTTGCCCAAACTCCCTGAAGGGGTGGAATTTCACCCCAATAAGTGCCATCTTCTTCGATGATTTCGTATTGAGCCAATGCCATCGCTTGATCAATATAACTGGCTAACATGGTTGTACTATTGGTAAAGCTTACTTACTATATTAAAGCAAATGTTTCCCAGCAGCCAGCTGCATTGGATTCGCCTTCAGATTATGATCAGGTAAGATGGTCAATAACCTGAGTTGTCTGGAGTGTTAATCTCGTTGGCTCGAAACTATAATGAATACACCACAAAAGATCATCAAAAAAATCTTGAAAGAATACCATCAATCGCCATCTTCAGTAGCTAATTCGACCCATAATCGGGTTACTGCCAAGAAGCTAACCGATTCCTTCCCGATTTTTGTCTAATCCCTAACTGCTAAATTCTCTCTATGACTGCCATTATCCAACAAATAAAAGAGCGTTTTTCCCAATCCCTAGTTAAATCCTTTGGGGAAAACTTCGCTGATACCGATCCTCTAATTGTGGCCGCTAGTAACCCCCGTTTTGGCGACTATCAATGTAATATTTCCCTCTCTTTAGCCAAAGAATTAAAACAAAAACCGCGGGAAGTAGCGACAACTTTACTAAAAAATCTAGAGATAGATGATCTCTGTCAAACCCCCGAAATTGCCGGACCTGGTTTTATCAATCTTACCCTGAAACCCGGTTATCTAGAAACCCAATTAAAAGACCTAATTACTGACAACCGTTTAGGAGTTGCCGCTGCTAACCCCAGTCAAAAAATTATTGTCGATTTTTCCAGTCCCAATATTGCCAAAGAAATGCACGTCGGTCACTTGCGATCGACTATAATTGGTGATTGTATTGCTCGGATTCTGGAATTTCGTCATCATCAAGTAATTCGTCTTAATCATGTTGGGGATTGGGGTACTCAATTCGGGATGTTAATCACCTATCTACAAGAAGCTTATCCTAGCGCTTTAACCCAAGCAGATGCCCTAGATTTAGGGGATTTAGTTAGCTTTTATAAAAAGGCCAAAATTCGTTTTGATGAAGACGAAAACTTTAAAGAAACTGCCCGTCAAGCCGTAGTAAAATTACAGTCGGGTGATCCTCAAAGTCGTCAAGCATGGCAGTTACTTTGTCAACAATCACGACGGGAATTTCAGAAAATCTATGATATTCTCGATATAAAACTGACCGAAAGGGGGGAATCTTTTTATAATCCCTACCTGGAAGCGGTAATCAGAGAATTAGATCAACAGGGATTGCTAACAGAAGACAACGGTGCTTTATGCGTCTTTCTCGATGGTTTTACCAACAAAGAGGGCGATCCTTTACCCCTAATTGTCAAGAAATCCGACGGCGGTTATAATTACGCCACCACCGATTTAGCGGCAATTTGTTATCGAGTGCGTCAAGATAAAGCCGCAAGAATAATTTATGTCACCGATGCTGGACAAGCTAACCATTTTGCCCAAGTATTTCAGGTGGCTAAAAAAGCGGGATTTTTACCCGATAATGTGGCAGTGGTTCACGTCGCTTTTGGATTAGTTTTAGGGGAAGATGGTAAAAAATTAAAAACTCGTTCCGGGGAGACGGTAAAATTACAAGAACTACTCGATCAAGCGATCGCCTGTTCCCTAGCTGACTTAGAAAAAAGACTGGCAAGCGAGGAAAGAGAAGAAACCGGCGATTTTATCGCTAAGACTGCCGAAACTGTCGGTTTAAGTGCCGTTAAATACGCCGATCTCAGCCAAAATCGCCATAGTAACTACGTTTTCAGTTACGACAAAATGCTCAATCTGCAAGGCAACACCGCCCCCTATATGCTGTACGCTTACGCTAGGGTCCAGAGTATCAGTCGCGAAGGTGGTATTAATTTTCAGGATTTAAGTGCCAATTCACCGCTAATTCTCAAGGATGAAAGCGAATTAATTTTGGCTAAACAATTACTGCAACTGCCGGAAGTAATTAGTGCCGTGGAAGAGGATTTATTACCCAATCGTTTATGTGATTATCTTTATGAACTCAGTAAAAAGTATAATCGTTTCTACGAGAATTGTCCCGTTCTGAAAGCAGCAGAACCGATTAAAACCTCTCGTTTAGTTTTGTGTGATTTAACGGCAAGAACCCTCAAATTAGGCTTATATCTCTTGGGTATCCCCGTTTTGGAAAGAATGTAAATCAGTAATCAGTAATCAGTTATCAGTAATCAGTTATCAGTTATCAGTAATCAGTTATCCGTTATCAGTTCACAGTTTACTATTCACAGCAAAAAACTCCCCAATTTCCAATTCATAATTCATAATTCCCACACCCTACACCCCACACCCTACACCCCACACCCCACACCCCACAGCTTGGATTGCGTATCTTTGACAAAAACTGGGTGATATTTTATACCCAGAAAAAGTGTACTATGCTGACGTGAAAAAACCTGAGTTTTTGCTAACCTAGAAATAGCTCTAATCAGAGCCAATATCTTTGGGCGAAGCTTAGAGATTAATCTAGTTAAACTCACTCGTGACGTTATCTTATTGTCGTCTGTTGCCTATTAGCTTTCAGGTGATAACTCGGAGATCGGGAATTAGTACAAAAGTTCAAATTTCCTCTCCGCAGCCCCAGCGTTACTGTGTAGTCTTAACGAGTAATTTTATCCCAGAGATGTTATCGTTAAAGCGGTCAAATGTCCGAACGTCCCAGAGGATTTTCGGGAAAGATTGTTCGCCCTGTCGTAATCTCAGATAGAACCTTATGAGTCAATCAATAGAAGGTAAGACTATGGCCGATGCTGATGTATCAGATTATACCACAAATAAAATAATTGTCTCTAATTGGATCGCCCCTTGGTCGAAAGGCAATCGGAAAAACCCGTCACCGCAACCAAAATGGGATTTATGGCAACCCCTGCGGCAACGAATTGACCGCCTAGAAATTAATACACCTGCACTGGCTCATCGGATTTGTCGTCTAATTCCGGCTCAATGTCCCTTTGCGCGGAAAATTACCCTATTTAGCCGGACAATTCTAGAGATTCCGCCCCTTTGCAAGCTAAATCCCCTCTACGAAAACCTAATGATGTTAAGATTTCGCGCTCTTTCTTACCTAGCCGATGAATGTGGAGAGGATATCGGTGCTTACTGCTAGAATGGGTGAGTGTCTTTAATCGCCACACCTATGGCCATCATTGCCCTGAAAGCTTGGTATCTGGACAAATACGAACCTATCCGCGAGGTTGTCAAACGTCCCCACGACTTGCGCTTAAGTCGCAATAGTCTCTTAAAATCGGGTTTAAGAGCCGATTTTCTCGATGATAGTCTGACGATACAGGGTTCTGTCTGGTTCCAACGCTATCTAGAAGGGGAAAGGGTGGAATTTTACCTCGAAGGTAGTGGCGGTTACGTCATCTCGAATATTGACCTGATTTCCCAAGAAATTTACTTTACTAAACAAGACCTCAGCGCTTGGTTGGATCCCGTCATTTATTTTAGCTCCCAAAGCCAATTTAAGGACTCTAGCACCGCTTTAAAAACAGTTTTGACCGAAACCGTCGAAAATCTCAATAAACGCTCCCGTTTGCCCTTAACCATGGAAGAAACGCCCCGAACTGAGGGCAATGTCACCAGATTGAGTGATAGTCAATTACGCCAAATTCGCAAAAGTTTATTATTTATTGCCGATGCTACGGCGATTAGCCAAAAGGAAACGGAATTACTGCCCAGTCCCCTAGTGGGTGTAGAATTAGGTTATGCGATCGCTTGTAAACAGGGCGGACAAATTCTGTTAACCTATCAAAATCGAGCGGAATTAAAGGGTAAACTAGCTTTTGACCTGCCAAGCTACCAAAAATTAATTTTCTCGGATCTGAGCGAATTGCGTCTCACTTTCCCGCCTTTAATGGCAACTTTATTACAAAAATTCAATCTGATTAGTTAAAAAAATGAGTAGAAAAGCTGACGAGTACGCTGTACATTTGTTCTTAAGCAGTGGACATCGCGAGGAAGTCCGTTTTTTGACCATCCAAGAATTTCAAAAGTGGTACAGTAATGAATTAGTTCCGAAAGCCGATTCCCAGGATTTTATCAATGTTCCGATCAGAAATATCCAAGGGGAATATATGGTTTTACGTCCGGCTAGTGTCATTGCTATTCGCGTGGAACCCGTCTTTTTTGGCAGTGTGGAAAGAATCTAATTTGTCGTTATCCCTAAAAAAGATGGTTAGATAGGGAGAATTTTAGAGATTATTGATAATTCTCTCAATATCAGCTTGGATTTGATTGCTGACTTTGCCTTGCCAGCGTTCTTTTAATTCCCTTAATCCCACTTCTGCGTATTGACAGATCTTATCTAAAACTTCTTTGCCATCGCTGGGTTGAGGATAGGAATTCTTTTTACAGATAATATAAATTCCTGCGGTTAAAGCTAAAATAACTTCTGGATCGATTTGGCTAATAGTAATTAAATCTTGTCGATTGCTCAGAGTGGTTCCGTAGATACTGAAGTCTTGTTTAATGGCAAAAGCAGCGGCGAATAAATAGGCATCTACCATGCGCTCAAAGGTTTTATTATCTTTTAGTACCTGTAGATAATTTCTGGAAGTTTCCGAGGCATAAATCTTCAAACTGGGATCGATTCTCTGCATTAGTAATTCTCCATCACTTCAATCACGGAAGCATCTTCATCGGCAGCCAAACGGTGTATTTTTAAAATATCGGTAGTGTGGGGACGCAGCAGATTTAAAAGTGGATCGGGAAGATCGCGATCCGTGGCTAAAATAATTACTTGGGAGTTTAAATTAGGAAGAGAGTTAATAATATTTTTTTGATGTTCTTGATCTAAATGACCAAAAGGTGTATCCATAATTAGGGGAACACAAGTATCGGTTATTTGATTTAAACCTGTGATAAAAGCAAAAGCTAAAGCTTCCTTTTCTCCCGCACTTAAGACATCGGGATTTAATAATTTTCCTGTGATGGTACGGATTCCTAAAGTGTATTCGGGAGTGATTTCTACTCCTCTATATTCCTCCGGTTTGTTGGTTACTTGTAAATAGCGATCGCTGGTTACTTGATTAATCATTTTTTGGGAATTATCGATATGCCATTCGATTAATTCGTTAGTGGCATTTTTTAAACCTCTGGCCATTTTAACCTGATTAGATAACATCCATGTGGTCTGATTTTCACTAGCTAAAATTTCCACTTCTTTGCGTAAATTTTCTAATTGCTTTTCTTTGATTTCGATTTCCTTTTGCAAGCGTTCGATCCTTTCTTGGATCATCTCAACATTTTTACCAGATTCGCCAACTTTTCGCCAAATCTCCCTCACCGAGTCTTGATCTATTCCCGTGGTTTCCTGTTTTAGCTGTCTAATATGTTGATTAATTTCTTCGATTTCTTCTTCTAAACGATCTCTTTGCAAAAGTAATTGACTATAATTGCTAAATTTAGCATTATCTCGCATAATTCCCTGTAAATCAATTCTAATTTGGTCTTTTTCTATTCTGGTGGCGTTATCCACTTCTAAGGACTCTAGTTCGGCAATTTGTTGAAGGATAAAGTCCCGAGAATTTTTATCTAAACAACGACCACATAGACAGCTTTCATCGTCAAGTATTGCTTGTAAAATTGCTGTAGAATTAGTTTTATAAGTGCTTTTTAAGCTAGTAACTTGCAAATCATCGACCATTTCCTGTACAAAGTTAATCAGCAAAGGTATCGAAGCTTTTTTTAACCAAGAATCGATAGACTTTTGCAGGTTATCTAACTGAGTTTGTAAACCGATACGCTTTTTCTCTAAGTTATGAATTTCCTCTAATTTTTCTCGTAAACTTTCAATCTGAGCGGCTTTTTCTTGAGCGTCTTGGTAGATAATTATAGCATATTTTTCGCTATCTTTGGCATTTTTAAGCTGACCTTTTTTAAGATCAATGTCTTCTTCTAATTCTCGTAATTCTTGCAGCTTATCTCTAAAGGTTTGACTGGTTCCCTTGGCTTTATTTAAACGGTTTTCTAATTCTTGCAAGGCTTTTTCTGTATCATCACGCAGATTTCTTAATTCCGGGATACCCAAAACTTTTTCAATTGCTTCTTTTGCTTCTTTAGTTTGAGTTATCTGGGTATATTGTTCGATTTTTAAGCCATCAAAACAGAAAAAATCTCGAATAGATTTAGGAAGCAATGCTTCGATATATTCCCTAGAGTTACTTCTCATGGTTCCATCTTCATAAAATAATGCTTCCTCTACGCTAGGATAGGAACTGCTACCATTAAATTTTAATTTCGCTTGGCGACTGATAAAGTAATTTTTCTCGTTTTTAATAAAATTTAATTCTACCCGCATTTCTTTTTCTTCTGCTGATGAAGAATCCCCCTCACCTCGATAAAAATAGGTTTTCAAAGTCTCTTTAGATACAATATCTCCACCATAGAGACACCATAAAATACCTGTCATCAGAGAAGTTTTACCGTGACCATTATTACCGAAGATAATCTGAATTTTTCTGTCGGGATGCAGGTTAAAAGTAATATTTTGACTAGGATAACATTTCCAATTAGTTAAGCGAATTTGTTTCAGTCTCAAAGTCATAAGAACTCTTGTAAAAATCAAAAATTTTGTGGTTGGTTAGGAGTCAGTAGCCAGTGGTCAGTAATCAGGAAAATTAAGAATGGTTTATTTAGATATTTTATGCAACTTAATATTTATTTTTGTCGTTTTTAAACTAAGTGGGTGGGTGGAATTTAAGATGAACGTAGGTTGGGTTGAAGCATGAAACCCAACGCCCGATTATGTTACGCTACCGCTAACCCATCCTACAAATAATTGTGCCTCCCTACTTACCAAAAATAAATTATGCAAGATATCTATAAAATTTATGATTGTGGGGAGTCGGTATATTTTTCGATAAGTTTGACAATTTTAGGTGATAGCTGCCGATTTTTTAGAGTAATTTTTTCTACTTCTAAAGCCATGGCTTCCTTGAGCAGTTGGGGAGGTATCTCATATTTTTGTGCCAGTTCTTCAATTTTAGCAGTTATGTCCATGAATTTTTTGTGGGTTAGGGAGTGGGGATTGTCAAGTCTTAATTCCTATTGGCCAAGATATACCTTGATGAGGATAAATTTTATAACATATCTGAGTAGGTAAGGCCATAGTAAGTTATAGCCTTTGTCATAAACATGAAGTATAACCTAATTTGGTATTGACGACCGACTACCCAAAAGGAAAACTTCGTACTTCACCATTAAGATAACTGCTATAAGCTAATCTACTCTCAACCTTATACAAAAACACCATAAAAGCTAAAATAGATAAGTAAGTAGTTATAATTAAATTGAAGATAGATTTTGCCTCTGATCCCCCCTGCCCTCCTTGATAAGGGGGGTGCCGATAGGCGGGGGGATCTGACAACTTTTAACACCTACCTACTTAGCTGACAGTGATTCTGAACACAATAGCAATATAGACTAAACCGCCTTGTATTATCGTCTTCTTCTTGATTTTAATACCCTAGAAAACGGGTTAATTGTCTTAACACCCGAACAAAGTCATTATCTTAAAAAAGTTGTTCGTTTAAAATCCCATGACCGTTTTATTGCCCTAAATGGACAAGGACAAGCGTGGTTAGCGGAAATAATTGATAATTCGGCCCATCTTTTAGAAGCGATAAACGAAACTAGCGAACTACCAGTACAAGTGAATTTAATGGTAGCAATTCCCAAAAATGGCTTTGATGATATCGTTCGCGCTGCCACCGAATTAGGAGTTTATCGGATTATCCCGCTGCTGACAGAACGCGGTTTAGTCAATCCTAGTCCTCAAAAAATTGACCGTTGGCGAAAAATTGCCCGGGAAGCTGTAGAACAATCAGAAAGACAGATTATTCCCATTATCGAAGAACCACAGCCATTTTTAGCCATCCTTAAGCGGGGAGCTAACCCACAGACAACTTGTTATATTGGTGTTACCCGTAGAACAGTGGCCCCGCTACTTTCTCAATTACAAACATCAACCGAGATAACCATGGCCATTGGACCGGAAGGGGGATGGACGGAGACAGAAATAGAACAAGCGATCGCTGCTGATTTTGTGCCTGTATCACTGGGAAAACGCATTTTGAGAACAATTACCGCTCCCTTAGTGGCTCTTGCTATCATTAACGCCTATTTAGACAGCTAATTGACTATAGTTTCTATGACCAAGACCAGCAATCGAGATAACTGGAATCATTTCGCTTCTTACCTAGGATTTGCTGAAAAAGTTTTTCGTGGGGGCAGGGTGTGGGGTGTAGGGTGTAGGGTGTAGGGTTTTACCGGTTTTCAGGTGGTCAATTACCCAATTTTCAGGGAAAAAGTCCAGGGATTTTCCCCCTGCTCACTCCCATGCCCGGCACTTTTGGATTTCAAAAAAGTCTAGAAGTCTTATCCAACAAGGTTTTTAGATTTATTCAGCAAACCTTACCTAAAGCAAGAACTAGCAGCAGTTACCCTGTGGTCAGATTTTCCCTTTTTTGTCGAAACCACCCTGGTCAATTCCCATTGAAGACACCTACTGGGATACCGCCTTGCAACCCAATAGCCCCCTAATCTTCCTCGAAAAAACTCCCCCTAGCGCAACTTTATGACCTCTAGTAGCCCTTCTAACCCCTCTTTTGACTGGTTTAACCCCTCGCCCCAGCAAGACAGCGATTTACTGGCACAAATCGGCTTTATCCCCGGTTTCAAAGAATTTCTCACCCTGCGACAGGTTCACGCCTTGGAACACGCCACCGTCTGGGTATTAAGCGAAATGGCTGCCCGTCGTCAATCGCCTTTTGACCACTCCCCTGCGGATAACGAGGCCCTGGGGGGACTGTCCACCGATAGGGGTTTTTATCTCTACGGACAGATTAATACAAATGAACTGCAAATCGCCGCCAAACAGGCACTCCATCGTCTCAAAAATGGCGAGGGGCAATTGGCATTACATCCGCGTTGTGGCACCAATTTATCGGTAACTTTAGCCTTAACCGCCGGCTTAGTCTTAGGAACTCATCTTCTCTTACCCAGAGGTCCGATTTCTCAGTTATTAGGCTTAGGTTTAGCCACCGCCGCCGCTTTTCAAATCGGGCCAGATGTGGGAATGTCGGCCCAAAAATACCTGACCACAGCCATTCCCTTTAACTTAACAATCGTTAACATTGCACCAAAGGCAGACCTATGGGGACGTTCGGGGCATTTTGTCCAAACAGAGTGGCAAGATTTGCAATAAAACTTAAAGTAAAAACCCTTTCGGCAAACTCGCTCTGATTGTAACCTGTTAACTAAACCCTAAAAAAAAACAACAGCTATGCCTGGAATCGAACGCGGAGCCAAAGTTAGAGTCAAACGGAAAGAGTCTTACTGGTACAACGATGTAGGAACCGTAGCCAGTGTTGATAAAAGTGGTATCCACTATCCCGTTATCGTCCGTTTTGATACTGTTAACTACCACGGTTTTAGTGGTAGCGCCGGTGGACTGAATACCAATAACTTCGCTGAAAGTGAATTGGAACTCGTTAAGGCTGCCCCCGCTAAGAAATAAAGCTGAGTAAAATTCGGCCTATCATCACCGACTGACTGACGGGAATTCTCTCTTGTTGGTCGGTTTTTTTATAGCTATCAGTTATCAGTTATCAGTTATCAGTTAAGTAGCTGGGTGGAATTAAATATAGCGTTTCCCAATCTCATGAGGTACACCAAAATCTTAACTCCTGACTCCTCAAAACCTAAGACTCTGTACCTCACAACTATGGGAATTGCTATAGTCGCCGTCACTACCCATCTCTACGACGGCAAAAAAAGTGTCCCCCTAGACATTGAAATTTATCAACCAGCTAGTTCCTTAGCCGAGGGGAAAGAAGACAAAGAATTTAAGAAGAAACCGGAGATAGCGATAGATTTAATTGACCGGAGCTTAACCAGAGGCTATCGACCGAA
>NZ_JASJFB010000837.1:0-1837 GCF_030065455.1 Microcystis sp. M53602_WE12
CACCACCTTTTAGACTTTATGCTCGATGAGGCCATCCCTGTTACTCGCGTTAATTCTTCTTGATTTTGGATGGGGAGCTACAGGGCAAAAGCGTTTTGTATTCTGTATTCCTTGCTACATTCTGAATTTGGAATTGCTGATGGTTTGGTTAGGAAAAACCTGTAAACCGACAGGGCGAGTTAAAATATTCTCAATTAGGGTTTTTGTCCCTTCTAAAACTTCATTCGGACCTCCTGCCACTTTAGGGATACTTTGAAGAACACCTGTAAGGGATTGTTCGGGGCCTTGTAGGGTAATCGGTTTAGGAGAAGATGAGGTGAAACCTAAACCAATAGGGGTACTAATAGTTAAAATAGGGGAAGATTGGGTTAAATTTGCCCTAAAAACCGTCCCATCTGCAAATTTTATCTGATTAGCGGTTGTGGCGATAAATGACCCCCCTAAGTTTAACCTCGCATCGGGTCCAAATAAAATCCCATTCGGGTTGAGAAAAAATAAGCTTGCTGTTCCTAAGTCTTGGGGTTGAATTAAACTTGATAAGTTAGTATTCGGTAAAGGGGACAAACTCCGTAGATTAATCAGTAAATTATTAATCGTTTCTGCTTTAATAAGCGATAAATTGCCTAAGATATCCGAAGGATTATTCCCTGTTACCCGAATTAAAATATTATTCACGCCCTTGGCATTGGTTAAAATAATCGTCTGCCCTTCACGAATGTTAAAATCCTGAAAACTTTGAAACAGATTTTCACCTCTTCTTGCACCACCTTGAATTAGTTGTAGCAGTTGATTAAAAGTGATAACGAAAGCACCTTCGATTCCTAAGCTAGTATCTGGAATAATTTGAGCAATAGCTGGACTTTTAACTGAAAATAGACTCAAGGAGACTAATAAGCTGACAAGGTTACGAAATTTTAACATTTTTATCCTGAACATTGTTACATCACTCCTCAACTTTTTATAGTAAGATTACAGCATTGATTCAATGATCGACTTAGTAAACCGTGTTTCATCGCTTTTTCTCCTATTCGCGTCTTTTGATCTGGCTATTTGTCGCCAGCTTAGTCTTTTTTTCGGGATTAGGCAAAATAACACCCTCTCACTTTATCTTATTTCATGCTCCTTTGATGGCTCAATCGATGAGTCCTCGTCAATGGGTACAAGAGGGAATTGACGCTTATCAAGCAGGAAATTATCAAGAAGCAGTAAAAATCTGGAAAAAAGCTTTATCTGCTTCCTCAGAACCCCAAGAAAAGCAAATTATCCTTGAAAACTTAGCAACAGCTTATCAAAAATTAAATCAAAATGAGCAAGTCTTTGAAACCTTAGAAAAGTTAGAAAAATATGCCATTAAAACAGGAAATAAAGGGAAACTAAGTCAAATATTAACACAAAAAGCGCAAATTTATCTTAATATTGGTCAACCACAAACAGCGATCGCTCTTTTATGTGCTTCAACCGATGAAAAAACCTGTCAACCTAATACCGCCTTAGCTATCAGTCGTCAGATAGAGGATACAAGCATAGAACGTTCAGCATTAGGAATTTTAGCAGAAGCTTACCGTTTTAGCGGAAAATATGACCAAAGTATTCAAACCCTAGAAACCGCTCTATCTTTACCCTCTACAGAAGCTCAAACATCCTTAAAACGGCTCTTCGGTTTGTGTTATGCAATGGACGGGGGTTATAAGGGATGGAACCCTTATATAGAAAGGCATTTAGCGATTTTTGTCAATTATTTCTTATCTAGAGCGAACTAATCAATTAAGTCTCTTGCCAGATAAGGATTTAGTCGATTTATGCCCCCCTATCGAACCATACCAAGTAACGAAGAACC
>NZ_JASJFB010000402.1:0-18226 GCF_030065455.1 Microcystis sp. M53602_WE12
AGGGTTGACCTATTAGATTCAGTCAGGGGACTGAAGACCTTACTAGGCGGTTATTTCAGGTATTTCAACCTTATTTCATGCCTAAACGTTTCGCACAAATCCGTTGAGTATAGGCTACATATCAGGACAGGCACTCATGCAAAAGGGGAAATAAATAATCAGTTTTTAATAACCGGATTTAGTATTAGACCCATGATTGCAGACATTTTTGAAAATTTTCCTTTTTACGATGGTTTTCCTGAATTGAGATTCTCCCCCCTACTAAAGCAAGGGGGAAAAAAAATCAATTGGCACGCTGTTCAACCAACAGTTGGTAAGCATGATTAAAATCAGCCGTTGTAATGCGAATCTCAGCCGGGTCAGTCATTCCCTGATGGCGATAACGACGAATTGCCATCAGTGCCGCTTGGTTACATAATAACGCTAAATCTGCGCCATTCCAGCCTTCGGTTGCCTCGGCCCAATAGCCTAAATCCACATCCTGTAAAGGACGTTCATCATTATGAACCCCGAGAATTGCTAAACGACTAGAGGCATTCGGTAAATCAACTTTTAACTGTAAATCCAACCGTCCCGCTCGCAATAAGGCTGGATCTAACGCATCTGGGCGATTAGTGGCTCCAATCACTAAAATCGTTGCCCCCGTTTGCAACCCATCCAACTCCGTGAGGATTTGTCCCACAACCCGGTCACTCACTCCTGAATCCCCACTATAACGACCTCTTGCTGGTGCTAAAGTATCAATTTCATCAATAAAAACCACACAAGGTGCTGCCTGACGAGCTTTGGCAAACAACTCACGCACCGCTTGTTCACTCGCACCCACCCATTTACTCAAAAGCTCAGGTCCATTAATACTAATAAAATTAGCTCGCGCCTGAGATGCAACCGCTTTGGCCAATAAGGTTTTTCCCGTTCCGGGGGGACCCCAAAGTAAAATACCTTTGGGAGCTTGGGCTTTGGTTTGCGTATATAATTGAGGATGGAGTAATGCCCCTTCCACGGACTCCTGTAGGGTTTGTTTAATCTGTTCAAGTCCGCCAATATTGTCCCAGTCCACATGGGGAGATTCCACTTCCACAGACCGCAATACCGCCGGTTTAACTTCTTTAAGGGCTTGCAAAAAGTCGGCTTGGACCACCGTCATTGTTTCTGGAATTTGCGAGTCAATCGTAGGAACCTGGCGTCGCAAAGCACTATAGGCCGCTTTCTGGCAAACGGCTTTTAAATCTGACCCGACAAATCCCACCGCATTATCGGCAATCAGAGCTAAGGAAACCGATTCATCTAGGGGCATGGAACGGGTGAGAATATGGAGGATTTCTAAACGACCCGCCCGGTCAGGCACCCGAAAGAGGACTTCTCGGTCAAACCGTCCAGGGCGACGGAGGGCAGGGTCAAGATGGTCGGGACGGTTTGTCGCCGCTAGAACAATCACCCCTCGGCTTTGGGCAAAGCCATCCATTAAACCCAGCAATTGGGCTACCAGTCTTTTTTCTACTTCCCCTTCAACTTTACTGCGGTCGGGTGCCATGCTATCAATTTCGTCAATAAAAACGATACAAGGCGCATTCTTACTGGCTTTCTCAAAAATTCCCCGCAGTTTTTGCTCGGCTTCCCCATAATATTTGCTGATCACCTCTGGTCCGACTAAGGCAATATAGTTAACACCGAGTTCTTCGGCCAAAGCACGGGCGGTCAGGGTTTTACCGGTTCCAGGGGGCCCGACTAAGAGAACGCCGCGAGTGGGTTCAAGTCCTAACTTGGCCAACAAGTCAGGGCGTTTCAGAGGAATGGCAATTAGTTCCTTGAGTTCTTTGATCACTTCCGTCAAGCCACCAACATCTTTCAGAGAAGCTGTGGTCGGTCCTTCGGGCGGTGTCACAGTGTCTTCAACCCCTGAATCAGTGGGAGATGACCGATTGCGATTAACCTCAAAATCATCCCCAGCAGAATTGCTCGGACGAGAAACTCCCCCTGAACGGGGAATACCGCCAGAACGGGGGATGTTACTCAAGGGACGAGAGTTAAACTGCACTTCGGTTTTAATTTCCCCTTTTTCCAGTTTTTCCTCTAAGGTTTTAGCCAGTTCGACTAATTGCTCAAAGCCTTTGAATAGTTCTACCATAAAATTTCTCCTGAGTCAAGTGAAAGATGGGGACTGCAGCAATTCTCATTTTAAGGTTTCATGACATTAAAACCCTGGCACCTAGAGGGGTTAATAATTCTTAACGAGTCTCTAGATCGCTGAAACAACGCAAAATCGTTTCAAAATGAGAATTGCCGTGGGGACTGGGTGATAGATGGGGTTGAGAAGTCCGACTTGAGCAGACTAATTACCTTTAAAATAACAGATCTGCCGCGCCTTTTACCCGGGCTAGAGGTTCTACTGACCGGGGTAAACTGGGTAAGCGGATCAAAGTTTGCTCTGGGAATAAATCCCAATCAATTTCCTCATTAGCATGATAACGATTCTGCACGACATAACGTTGATAGACTCCCATTTTTTTCAAAGATGCTGTCAATCGCAGTTGTTCGGCAACTATAGCATCTTGGGCTTGCAAAACTCCAATAAATTCTGTATGTTGGGGGTCTTTTAGTTTTTTCTGGGCAGACATCACTTGTTGTCTTAAGGTTCGCAATCGTCCCATTAAATCTACACGCCCTAAGACATTTTGATACTTCATCCAAAGCTTAAAAATCCAACTTAACCAATCTCCTAAAGCCGTTGGCATTTCCAAAAATCGCAGGAGATGACCGGTAGGAGCCGTATCTAAAATAATCAAATCTTGTTGTTTCTGGTCTAATAAATCCATCACTGTTACTAGGGATAACATTTCATCAATTCCTGGCAGAGATTGAGCTACAATTTGTCGCCAAGCTTCCGGAGTATAAGCTAGTTTGATGTTTCCTTCTTCCTTACCTTCACCACTAATCATTTCTGCCAGTTCCCATAAATAATCATCTCGAAATTTTTCTAAAATGATATTAGCATCAACTTCTTGACCACTTAAATTAGCAGTTAATTGTGTGGATTGATGTCCTAACTTTGTCCCAAAGGCATCTCCCAAAGAATGCGCTGGATCAATAGAAATAATTCTAATTTTTTGATCGGGATGACGATTAGCTAACGCCCAACCAATGGCCGCAGCAACGGTGGTTTTTCCCACTCCCCCCTTGCCACCAATGATAATGAGTTGGCGTTTGTCGTCAATAAAATCACTAAAACTCGGCAGAATTTTTTGCGGCCATTGAATAGTAGGCGGGGGAGTAAATTCTACTTTTTCGATGATTTTAATTTGACTCATGATCTGATCTAATGCTTCACCTCCTAGGGGTTCTTTTGATTGTTGGGGCAGGGTGAAAATTGTCTCTTGACCTGGAATTTTTAGGAATTTATCCAGGAGTTGCTGTTGCTCACTATAGCGATCTAAATTTTGATTAGGATCCGTTAGAATGCGATTAATAAATAAGCTGCCGCAGGGAATATTTAAGTGATGCAAACTATTGAGTAATCGTTCGGTTTCTAATAAACTCATCGGTTCGGCAATTGCCACAATTAAACAAAGGGTAAAATCCCGATCTTGTAGGATTCGTTTGCCTTCGGTTAATTCTGCTTGTGTTTTGACTAAAAAGTCATCCACATCATCGGCATTGTAGGTTTTTGAAAAAGTTTGCGAAATAACACGATGTTTTTCTTGAAACAACTCTAAAGAATTTAAAATAATCTCTAAAAAGTCTTTAATTCCCAATAAATTCAAGGTATGACCAGAGGGAGCCATATCAACAACAATTCGATCTACAACATTGTCAATAAGTAATCGTTGAATTTCTAATAGACCCATAATTTCATCTAAACCTGGCCAGTCTAAATCCCAAACAGGAGTTAAATCTTCTCCTTCAACAAAACTGCCCCGTTCTACTAAAAGTTCTAAAAATTTTCCGTATTTTTCTTTAAATTCTAAGAGCAATTTTTCCGCATCTAATGCCCTAACTTTTAAGTTGGGTAAGTCTTTTACAGGTGATGCTTGATCGCTAACTTCTGTTTGCAATACATCCCCTAAAGAATGAGCAGGATCGGTTGAGATTAACAGGATTTGTTCCTCGGGAAATAATTTAGCCCAACGGCGAGCAAATCCACAGGAAAGGGTGGTTTTTCCCACTCCTCCTTTGCCACTAAACATAACTAAATGTCGAGTGTCATAACGACTTAGAGAGTTATTTACCAAGTTAAAGTTAGTCATAGAGAAATCAAGTTAAGTAAAGTGATAGGGGGGAGAAACTTGTCCTAATTGTAATTCCCAACGGGGGCAGGCTTTCTGCCAATGCAAGACTTGCTCGATTAGTAAAGGTTCTTCTTGAAGATTAACTAAAAGATAAATTCGTGATTCTGTCCCCGGAGCAGTAATAATCCTCGTTGATGGATAGCTTTGGGTGATTAAATTCACGAGATTTTGCCATTCTGAACCTTGCAAAGTATAAAAATCTTGTTGGGCTTCATAAAGCTGTTTTTTGGCTAAAAAATATTGTCTGCCCTTGCTTTCAGAAGAGAGTACAGGCTCCTCTGGCTTACGGGGAATACATTTTAAAAGATATTCTCCTTTTCCCTCAAGTTCTTCAATTTTTTCTTGATATTCTTGGCCATGAGAACAAAGATGAGTCAGTAAATTTTCTGTCTCTAAAAAAGATGTGCCAAAACGTAAGGGTAAAATAGTGGTTTGTTGAAATAATTCACAGATGACTCGATCATGACATAAAACCGATTGAATCAAGCGTTCATCATCATTTTGTAAAGTGTCTAAACCAACTTCGGGTTCGACTACGGCCGATAGCTCTCCACCAGTTATCAGTAACAATGGGTTAGCCATTCCAACGGGTAATTTTAGGCTTTCTATGGGGGTTTTCAAAAAAGCGTAAGTATATAGATTGTACAATTTCATAGGGTTGACCGAAAGAAAATTGACGATTTTTTACAAGTTTTTATATTGGGGCGTTGATATGCTAGAATATTCTAAGTTATTCAGGGATTGTTATGACAACCACTCGTCCACCCAGACCAATTAGATCTAAAATTAGCACCATGCCTCGGAAACAATCTGAAGCAGATCACCAACTTGAGCTTTATAAGTTAATTACTGAAAAACAACGTATCCAAGAAAAATTAGAAATGATGGAGCGGCAGATTCAGCAATTAAAAAATCGTCTCACGTTTGTGACAGAGCAAATTGAGACTACAGAACAAAGTATTCAAAATTTGCGTACAGCCAACCCTCCTAGTGTAGCTAAAAAACCTGATTCCCCCAAAACTGTTGCTCACTCCTCTAATAATTCCAGTAATTTCCAAACTTTTTACCTAGAATATTAAGGCTTAACCAAGGGCTAGTTCTGACCAAGCTTCAACGAGTTCTTGAGCTTGTCAAATCCGCCCTTACTAAGCTTACAATTTGTGATTTTGTTCATGATCTATGTGGTGGGAAAGATTGCAAGTTTAGAGAGAAGATTCAGATTCGTTTTCTGCCTCTTCTTCTTCTAAGGTTTGAATTTTTAATAAAAGTTCTTCTTCCTGAATTTCAAACTCCTCCTCAGAAATGTTGCCCATATCGTAAGATAGTTGTAAGGATAATAACAATTTGTGCAAATTTTCCGCCTCATCATATTCTATATCTGCACGCTCTTGAATTTTCTCCCCAATCCAGATCAGACCCCCAATAGGACCGGTAACAGGAAGAAATAAAAGATCGAGAAACATAACTAATACTCTCCTTAGACAAGTTGGGCAAAGGTATAGGGTGCGGTTAAATTGTTATAGCGAATTCTTAGGCGATCACCAAACTGCTGATCGATCGCTTCAACGTTTTGGCTAAATTCCGGCTCTTGCTCCCAGGGAATTAAATAAGCTGCATTGTAAATCATGTCATCCGTCATCGGATCGCTTTCAATCACCTCTTGGGCGCGATGATTTAATTGGTCTCTAAAGACTTGAATAATGTCTTGTTTCCGTTGCAATACAGTGGCTTCAATGAGTTGACCTATATGAATAATTTCTTCCATATTTAAGTTTTTCCCCATCATCGCATCCCGTTCTTGCTTTAACTTCGGATTAGACTCCAAAGCCGCTTGTAATTCCCACTGATTATCCCAAAAAATCTTAATGCTAACCTCTCGTTGGCCTGACAGTTTAGCAAATAATTCTTTCAGTTGGGTTTTATAGGGACTAATTAATTGTTCGGTGACGGATTCCCAGGTTTTGATAACTAAGCCAAACCGCAGGGGCAACAACGTTGTAAACCCTGCTTCCATGACAGTTTCTAATACTTTTTCATGGCAAATTAAATAGCGACGGGATGCCAAATACTTCTCTTTATGAGCAGCGGAGTAGAGAAAACTAAAACCCTCAATCATCTCACTGTGAACTGGCTCATTATCAATCCCTTGCAAAACGAGTCCGTCAGGAACTGGTTCGGGAAATATTCCATATAAATAAAGACCCACTGTCATCAGTATTCTCCCAAATTAAACCGGCTGAGAAGTTAAAACCAAACGAAGCTTTAGATGAATTAAATCTAGTTGAGCTAAACCCAGATCAACATTTCCTTCCACAACAACCCCTGTATTGAGGAGTCGATCCACTAATTCTAACACAGAAGGCTTAATACCCTCCTCTCCCGGGTAATAACTCCCTGCTTCCGGTAAAAGAGTTCCAAACTCTCCTAGGTGGACATTTAACTCTTCTGGCTCAACCTCAAAAATTTCACACAAATAGAGAATTTGTTCTTGCAATTTTTGGATACTTTCTGCGGCTCTATCTAAATCAGACTCACTGAGAACCCCTTTTTCCATCCGGCGAATGATTTGGGCTTCGAGCAATTGGCGTACCAGTTCCACGACAGTTAACAGTAAAGGGGCTAAACCAGCTTGGCTATTACTTTCTGGACGGGTCAGCAAGGCTTGATTATCAGAATCGTAAGGTGTGCAAGCAAGTGTCATGGTTGGAGTTGGTAAATGAGCAGTTTTTGACGGTGAGTCTCTAGTGGGAGGCTTGGCCAAGAAATTTTATCTGAGGGAAAAAATGATGTAATTAAACAATTTCAACCTTCCCCTGCCCTGTGAAGATTCCAGGGACGAATTTCTCCGACAGGAGGAATGTGCTTGATTATTTTAACTGGTATCATGGCCCTCGATTGCCCCCGATTAGGGTAGGGATTTTAAGGCTTAAAGTTTAGCTGCCGGGGTTTCTGTTAATAAGGCTTGGGATTGGCTATAGAGATAGGAGTCGCTTGCCCACCCATTAATTGCCATCTCCCTTGCTCTATCAACAGAGGCAATCGTTAACTGCTGTAAACTTCTTGACCGTTTGAGGATTCAATTGAGGAATTTCAATATATATGAGGAATGTGATTGATCGTTGGGACTGCCATCACGTCTCTCCACTACACTCCATTTGGTTAAGGATTTTAAGGTTTGAAGTCGGCGTGAAAGTTCCAGGTTTTCTGCGAATAAAGCTTGGCCTTGGCTAGGGAGGTAGGGATAACCTTGCAAGCTGTTAATCGCAGTTTCCCTGGCCTTATCCAGGGGGGCAATCGTCTCGTGTAAATTTCCTAACCTTTGAGGATTCAGGTGAGGAATTTCACGCATCTGAGGAATGTGCTTCATCGTTCGGACTGGTATCATGGCTCTCTATTGCACTCAATTGGCTTAAGGATTTTAGGGTTTCAAGCTCAGTTTCCAGGGTTTGGAGTCGGAGCGAAAGTTCCCGATTTTCTGCTAGTAAAGCTTGGGATTGGCTATGGAGGTAGGGGTCTCCTTCCCACCAGTTGATCCCCATTTCCCTGGCTTTATCAACAGAGGCAATTAACAAACGAATGCGGATATTTATAAGTTCAGTGGAGGCGATCGAAACGGAAATATCGCCGGCAATCACAATTCCTTTATCTAAAACTCGTTCGAGTATATCCGCTAAACTCGAACCTTGAGTTGCTGTTTTTAGGGAGTTGTTTGACTGGTTTTTGAGCGAGCCAGCAAAAGTGGAAGAAGTCACGGTTGGTTTCACTCAATAAGAGTATAAAATTAGTCTTTTCGCTGGGGCAAGTTGCCTCGCAGTAAAGATTGAATGGCTTTTAACGACTGATTTCCTGTCGAAGGCTCAGGAGTTGACGCTTGGGCATCGGAAGGCTCCTCTTCCTCTAGAAAGGATAAGGATTCTAACGGATTGTCCTCGAGGATTTCCCATAAAATCGCTCTTGACTTATCAACAGATAAATTTGTGCGTGACAAAAGAACATCGGCGCAGATATCACGGAAGTCCGAGTCAGCGGAGTTGGCCGCAATATCGTGAGAGGCGCAGACTTTAGCAATCATTAAACAGGAGCGCAAACCCGACGTTTTTTCAGTCGCAGTTTTCACACGAAAGGTTTTGACGAGGTTGACAATAAATAAAGCATCTTCTCGACCAATCCCCGTTTTTTGAGCAAGAATTTCTGTCTGAGTTAGTTGGTCTGGTTCAGGCATATTGATAGTTACCAACCGATCCATTAAAGCATCTTGGGTGGCATGAACCCCACAGTATTCTTCTGGGTTGGAGGTGAAAATTGCCCGAAACTGAGAATTGACTTGTAGGTAATCGGGTTGATGGCTAGTGGGCGGCAGGGTGAGAATTTTTTCTTCCAAGGCAGAGAGTAAAACGTTGTTGACCTCAGGTCGAGAACGATTGAACTCATCATAAACTAGGGTAAACCCCTCGCGACAGGCCATTGTTAAGCGAGAATCCACCCAATTGTGTTTTAGCTCGTCTTCAACTTTGAGAACGCTGTGGATATAGTTATCCATCAGTTTTTTATGGGTGTAGCCAGACTGACTACCAATTAAATCGGAACTGGTAAAGTCATCATCGCCAAAGATTAGCATCACAGGTCTGGCTAAACAATTGGCCAAGTGCATTGCCAAGGTGGTTTTTCCCGTTCCTGCTGGGCCACATAGATGAATGGAAAAACCAGAGTTTAGATAACGTAAGGCGCGGGTGGCAATTTGATCAATCGAAGGCGTAACAACAAATTGACCGGGGCGGAGGCTGAGGACGGCTCTTCTTGTTTGAGTTTCAGTAACTGTCATAGTTGAAATCTAGTAAATACCATTGATAATCCCCGCCTGAAGCGTACGGGTATTCTTGAGCTAACAACTGCTGGTTCAGGTTTCCCCTTAATAACCGAGTAGGCGAGGACGCTTGTGTTACCCGAATTTTACGGCAAGTTTAATCGTCTTTGGCTTTTAAGGCTTACCTCATAATAATATCACAAAAAATTAGGAACTGTCATCAATTAGATCTAGAACCTTGATTCTGAAGGTATTTCAGGATATTCATTAGTCAAGGGAATAAAATTCTTGTCTAGATTACTTTTCAAGACTTAAACAATGACAAGCCCAGATGCAGTCCTTTTCCCTTACCTCCTTTGTCAATAAAAGACTAATAATGACAACATTAGCTATAAACTAAGTGAAGTTTTATAATACTTCTTAATTTACCAGAGCCCTAGAGCAGCCTGAAGAGGAACCCACCAATCCTACGTTGAGTCTAGAAACTTGAAAAGGCAGGACTGGCTAGGTTTAAAACCAAAGGCTTATTGTTGTATTTTCAGATAGTCCTCTAGTTTAGCCAGGAAAAGGGACTAGAGGGTTTTTACTCTAGCCCTAGGCTTAAGTGGGTTGTAATTAACCTAGAGATTTATTTGCCAAAAACGTAGATAGACAACTCTTGACGAAATTGACGCAAATCGTCTTTTAGCTGTTTCGCTTCCGCTAAACGTCGTTCTTGAAATTGACTCAAATCATCCTTCACCTGTTTAGCTCGATCTAGATGAAGTTGGCGTAAGTCGTCCTCTAGCTGTTTCGCTGCCGCTAAACGCTGTTCTTGGAATTGACTTAAATCCTCTTTCAGCTGTTTAGCTCGATCTAGATGCTGTTGACGTAAGTCGTTTGCCAACTGTTTCGCTTCAGCTAAACGTTGTTCTTGGAATTGACTTAAATCGTCCTTTAGCTGTTTGGCTCGATCTAGACGCTGTTGCCGTAAGTCGTTGTCTAGCTGTTTCGCTGCCGCTAAACGTTGTTCTTGAAATTGACGTAAATCCTCTTTTTGCTTTTCCGCTTGAGCTAAACGCTGTTTTTGGGTAGCTGTTAAAAACAAGTGGCTTTCCTGTTGAACTTTTTGGAAAGACTGACGCAAGGCAGTTGCCTGTTCTTGCGCTTGTTTTTGTCTTTCAGTTTTAACATCCGACAAAAAAGCTTGGACTTCTTGCGAGAGTTTAGCTACCTCTCCAGCAATCGATAAACGCTCCTGGCGGAACTGTTCCATGAGAGCAGGCATGGGGTTGTCCTCAATTACTAAATACTATGGAATGGATTAGACCCAATCACCCGCTAGGAAAACCTTCACGGGGACTGGGGGGAGAGACAGTAGAGTCCGACTTTTCTTATCACCCCAAAGTTGAGATAGTGAACTACCCTATCAATTATAGACTATTGCGCCCCAAGAGAGGGGTAACTAAACTCAATAGGGATTAAAGAAAAGCCGAGAATCTAGAAAACCTGGTCGGGTTTTAACTGAGCAGATAGGAGAATCTGGGATCAATCCCTAAGCAGGAACCGCCGCCGATTGAGTCAGACCAACTGCTTCAGCATATTTGAGGTAGGTTTCAACCGAAGCGATGACTACACGAGCTTCAATTGCTAATAATTCGATTCCGACGAGAGATACGCGAGCCCAAGCATCAATAACGATACCTTTGTCAAGGATGCGATCAATAACTTCAGCTAAGCTAGAGGAAGAGTTGGTTTTTTCGACTGCCATGGTAATAGACCTTTTTGTTAGTTGTATAGAGAGTGTACAGTGCTGATCCAAAAGTTGAGATAGGGAGCTACCCCATCTCAAGGGGCGTGGCCTCACTACCTAAAGAATGGCTTTCCATTGCGCTATTGCGAAAAATAGAGAGGCTCACATTCTGGCGATAGGCGGTAAACCTAGCTACAAGGGTCAAAATCACGGTCACAAAAATAATTTGTCTGAGTCTAGCTTTGTTCTAGCTATCCGTTGCCGTGCCAACCCTATTAACATAGACTATTGCGCCCCAAGAGAGGGGTAACTGAACTCAATAGAAATTAAAGAAAACCCAAGAACCTGCAAAACCCGGTCGGGTTTTAACTGAGAAGATGGGAGAATCTGGGAGCAATCCTTAAGCAGGAACCGCCGCAGATTGGGTCAGACCAACTGCTTCAGCATATTTGAGGTAGGTTTCAACAGAAGCGATAACTACACGAGCTTCAATCGCTAATAATTCGATTCCGACGAGAGATACGCGAGCCCAAGCATCAATAACGATACCTTTGTCAAGGATACGATCGATAACTTCAGCCAAGCTAGAGGAAGAGTTAGTTTTTTCAACTGCCATGGTAGTAGACCTTTTTGTTTGTATAGAGAGTGTACAGCGCTGATCCAAAAGTTGAGATGGCGAACTACCCAAGACCAAGGGGCGCAGCTTCCTACCCAAATAATTGCTTTCTATTCCGAAAAATAGTGAGTCTCACACTCTGGTGATTGGGGGTAAACCTAGCTACAAGGGACAAAATCACGGTTACAAAAACAATTTGTCTGCGTCTAGCTTTGTCTTCGCTATCCGTTGCCGTGCCGACCCTATAAATTATAGACTATTGCGCCCCAAGACAGGGGTAACTAAACTCAACAGGGATTAAAGAAAAGCCGAGAATCTGGAAAAACCACTAGGGTTTTAACTCAGCCGATGGGAGAATCTGGGTTCAGTCCTTAAGCAGGAACCGCCGCAGATTGAGTCAGACCAACGGCTTCAGCATATTTGAGGTAGGTTTCAACCGAAGCGATAACTACACGAGCTTCAATCGCTAATAATTCGATTCCCACCAGAGAGACGCGAGCCCAGGCATCAATAACGATACCTTTGTCAAGGATACGATCAATAACTTCAGCCAAGCTAGAGGAAGAGTTAGTTTTTTCAACTGCCATGGTAATAGACCTTTTTGTTGTTTTCATAGAAGGTGTACAGTGCTGAAATCATGGAGGATCCAGAAATCCATTTTGTTTTTCTGCCTTCATCACTTCCGCAATTTTAAAGATAACACCTTGTTTTGTTGTTGTCAATACCTAATTTCGATTTTTTTTGTTAAGAAGTGTGTAGGGATTTCTCATTTTTTTTGTTAAGAAGTGTGTAGGGATTTCTCAGATAAGTCGGATACATTAGACCTATTGCATAATTTTTTTATGGTACGATGGACGGTTTTGCTTTTTTCTCGATTTTTAGATTGAATTAGATTGAAGTTGAAAAGAGAATAAAATGTGATCTTATAAATTTGGTACAATTTTTACTTGACAAAAATTTCTGGTTGTGGTTCTGTAGTATTGATGGAGGCTTAATGCTTTGCCTTGCTGTGCATTGTTGTCATGGATAAAATAAGCTAAACGGCGCTTAACCTGCATGATCCAACAGCTATAACCCTTTTGGAGTCTATATCGGTGATCCGAAGTAAAAGCCGTTCAGCTTACCAAGCAGCGCCAAAGTGATTCTCCATTTTTTTAGAGAAAGATAGACTCTCTCTCACCAACAGAGAAATCCTTGGTCGAAAGGTATTATTAAGTCTTTACAATGGGATTAGTTTGACCAGTTTCTTTTCCTACCGCTCGATGACGTTTACTCGGAATTACTGTCTTATATGACTTCCAAAAATCAGTGTAAGTAACAGCACATTGTCGGTAAACACCGGGTAAACTGGCCCCAAAGTTTTTTGGCTGATTGGCGACTCCTATCTCCGCGCATAGCCGCCAATAATTTCCCCTGTCTTTCTATCAATTAACCGCCAAATATAAACCTTTATCGTCTTAAAAAAAACCAATGACTACATTTCATCACACTCTATGACTAATTTGCCTTTTGATTTTTCTGGGTGGTGATTCGGTAGTGGTGATGGAGCCTTAATGCTTTGCTTTGCTGTGGATTGTAGTCATGGATAAAATACCAAAGGACTCCCCAAGGTGATTCTCCATTTTTTTAGAGAAAGATAGGCTCTCTCTCACCAGCAGAGAAATCCTTGGTCGAAAGGTATTATTAAGTCTTCCAAGGGGATTACTTTGACCAGTTTCTTGGCTCTACCTCTCGATGACGTTTACTCGGAATTACTGTCTTATAGGACTCCCAAAAATGAGTGTAAGTAACAGCACATTGTCGGTAAACACCGGGTAAACTTGGCCAAGGTTTTTTAGCTGATTGGCGGCTCCTATATCCTAAATGACCACCAATAAGTTCCCTTGTCTTTCTATCAATTAACCGCCAAATATAGACCTTTATCGTCTTAGAAAAAACAAAAGGGCACATCTCATCACATTCTATGAGCAATTTACCTTTTGGTTTGTCCGAAACCTTTACTTGACGGGGTACAGCCGCTAGTTTATTGTTGACATAATTTTGTAAACATGACCAATTTACCCCTGTTACTCTGGCAATTCCTCGTCAGGAAATTCGTTCGAGCAAGAGTTGATCGATTAATTGTCTTGGTATCGGGAGAGATAGTTTTATTAGTGGGATTGATCACAAACGGTTGACCACATTCTTGACAGTGACGTTTGGGTTTCCCCTTAGGAATATAACCGTTCTTAATAGTATGGTGAGAACCACAACTAGGACAAGTAAATACAGGCAAACCAGTGGGGGGATTTTGCTCCGTGCTAGGCTGATATTTGAGCAGGTCCTCCACGAGCCATAAAGAGATACTTATCAGAAAAGTCATGATCAAGCTAGAGGTTTAAGGATTGATTTGAGCCAATTATTTTTATTGATAAACTGACGGTTCGCTCATTTTCCACATATGGTGTTTTTGGATTAAGCCACCCACTGCCTGTACTGGCGTAAGTTGAACTAATTCGACTTCGGGTAGGTTTTATCCGTTGTCAAAACACCATCTATAGTGATCTGCGAGCCGAGAGTAATAAGTATATTACACAGTTCATACCGAATAAGCAACATGGTAAGGTAAACACATCTTAACAACCCTTGACAAAATGAACCTCGTGTGATTTGCTTACCCAGAGGGCGATCCAGGCATACTTGAGTAGAATTTCTCATCTCAACTGTTAAACAAAAATCGACTAAATGTTAAGATTTCGTAACTATTTTGATTGACTGGTATCACTTGAAATGCCCACACGTATCACAAAATTAGCCGATTGTCAATAGCTTTTGAGATGCGATACCCCCCCTTGCCTACCCGAATTCGGGTGGGCAAGGGGGGGGTGGTAGAATGCCTGCCAGGACTATTGAAAATTGGTATTAGCTATTTTTTCGGGGACTCTGGCCACTATTTTCAGAGATTGCTGTAATGCGGATTTGTTGACATCCGTTTAGGTGGATTGACGGGCCAGAAATTGTCTTTGATAGTCTAAAAACTCGCCATGCCATTCCGCAAAACGCCGCTCCCCATCTTTGACTAAAAATTGGCGGTAGGCTTCCGAGGAAATCCAAGGCTTTGTTGGACGTTGTTGGGCAGAACGAGCTTGGTATTCAGCCGTTGATTGACGGCATTGGTTGTGATAATTTTGGTGCCATTCGCGATAGCGCCGTTCTCCATCCCGCACGAGGGCTTGGCGATAGGCTTCTGAAGATAGACTCATGGTGTTACTCCTTTTCAAATCCCTTGATGGCTTGGCCAGAATTATAACACAATGCGTGAACTAGCCAGTGCTGACCTCTCGTCAAGGTACGATATGGGCCCTTACCCTCAGGGGCAAGGTTTCTTTGCTATCTCAACTGCTGCATTTTGTCCCGCTTTGCGTTGCTACCCTTTAACCAAATGGCTCTTCGGTTTGTGTTATGCAATGGACGGGGGTTATAAGGGATGTAACCCTTATATAGAAAGGCATTTAGCGATTTTTGTCAATTATTTCTTATCTAGAGCGAACTAATCAATTAAGTCTCTTGCCAGATAAGGATTTAGTCGATTTATGCCCCCCTATCGAACCATACCAAGTAACGAAGAACCAACCAAATTTAGTACCACCAGCAAAGAAATTAGTAAAAGCTGTTTATAGGTGTCTTAAACCTTGTGGCCAAGGACTACAGCTAACCTCATTCAAGAAGTCTAATTCTTCTTGTTTTTTCTCCTCGGTTAACATTGAAGAAGTTTGACTGTATCCTACTCTTTCTTGTCTTTCATACCCAGCTTGTGTTCTGACATAGAGAGCTTTATTGTCAACTAATCTTACACAGCCCAAGGTGTGCCGCAATAGCGACTCTTGTTCGGGTGTTGGGTAAAATCGAAACTAATAGGCTTTCTCCATGCCTCACATTCTAGCATATATAGTGTAAATGCGCTAGTATTTAAATTAAAGCCCACCTGAAATGGCGGGGTTTCAGACCAAAATTTTCGATGATGTTGTTTAATTTGATCCTAACCTATTGTAGGTAAAATATACACTTTAGTTATTAATCTGGTAATTTTTTTGTCCTGGGGAGCCTGATTGAGCAAAGAAATGCTATATTTCTATTAGCACCGTTGCCAAAATCTCTGGAGAGTTGGGTTACTAATATGGTTAAAATTATCGGTCGTCAATCCTTGGGAAGAAAACCCGTTTACGATATTGGTGTGGAGAAAGATCATAATTTTTTGCTGGGCAACGGGTTAATTGCTTCCAATTGTTTTAATAAATCTCACTCTACCGCTTATGCTTACGTCACCTATCAAACCGCTTATTTAAAAGCTAATTATCCTGTGGAATATATGACAGCGTTACTAACTGCTAGTAGCGATAATCAGGATAAGGTGGAAAAGTATCGAGAAAACTGTCAGAAAATGAATATCGATGTCGAACCTCCCGACATCAATCGATCGCAAAAACATTTTACCCCGATTGGACGCAAAATTCTCTTTGGTTTGTCCGCAGTTAGAAATCTGGGCGAAAATGCGATCGAGGCTATTTTAAAAGCCCGGGAAGCAACAGGAGGAAAGTTTACTTCCTTAGGGGATTTTTGCGAACGTGTTGATTTGCGATTGGTCAACAAAAGAGCTTTAGAAACGCTAATTTATTGTGGTGCTTTTGATAAAATTCAACCTAATCGCCATCAATTAATTGAAGATTTAGAATTAGTAGTTGCTTGGGCGCAAAAACGCACCAAAGAGAAAGAAAGTGGTCAAATGAATATTTTTGATATGCTAGGAGGTAACACAGAAAATAAACAAGAATCCGAGTTTGAACAGTCTCCCAGTGCCACCGCAGTAGAAGATTTTTCCCTACAGGAAAAGTTAAAACTGGAAAAAGAACATTTAGGTTTTTATGTTTCCGAACATCCTTTAAAAGCTTTACAAAGAGCCGCTCAAGTCCTATCTCCTATCAATTTAGCTGACTTAGAAGAACACAAAACCAGAAAAAAAGTTAGTGCAATTGTCTTATTAAATGCCGTTAAGAAAATTATGACCAAAAAAGGGACTCCGATGGCATTTTTAACCCTAGAAGATGCCTCGGGACAATCGGAAGCGGTGGTGTTTTCTGATACCTACGAACGTCTGCAAAAATTATTAGTGGAGGAAGCAACTTTAATGGTGTGGGGAAAAGTTGATCGCCGAGATGATCGGGTACAATTAATTATCGAAGATGCGGAACCGATCGAAACCATTAAAATGGTGATGGTTAATTTATCGCTGCAAGATGTCGTCAACCAAAATCGTCAAAATCTTCTCAAAAGTATTCTGCAATCGGGAGACAAACAAAAGGCAAAAGTTCCCGTTATTGCCACCATTGGTGCGGGAACTCAGCGTCAATTTGTGCGTTTAGGACAAAACTATTGGGTAGAGGATGACAATTCGGTGCTAGAGTCTCTGAAAGTTGCGGGTTTTCTGGCTAATTCTGCACCTCTGATTAATCATTAAATGCTAACTGGCAATCACCCAAGAGCCATGGCTGCGCCAATATTGTTCCTGTAAAACCTTTTCGATTTCCGGTTTCGATAATAATTCTCTTTCGACCCACAAATCAAGACAAATATGGATTTTGATCACCTCTTTGACACTATTGCCACTCTTGTCCTCCATCATTCTCCTAGTGGGATGGAAACGGAAATCGATCGCTTTTTACTAGAACGCTTTCAAGAGTTAGGATTAGAAACATGGCAAGATCAAGCGGGAAATGTCATCGGCAAAATTAGAGGACGAGATTCGACCAAAAAAATTGCTATTACTGGTCATAAAGACGAAATTGGTGCTATTATCAAAGCAATTAATCCCGATGGTACTCTGCAAATTCGCCAACTTGGGGGAGCTTTTCCTTGGATTTACGGAGAGGGAGTGGTGGATATTATCGGTGATAGGGAAACCAGATCGGGAATTCTCTCCTTTGGTTCCCGTCATATTTCCCATCAATCTCCGCAAAAAGTACAGCAGGAAAACACTCCCGTCACCTGGGAATCCGCATGGATAGAGACGAAATTGACTCCAGAAGAATTAGACGCTTGCGGGGTGCGCGTCGGTAGTCGAGTCGTGGTGGGAAAACACCGAAAACAACCCTTGCGACTAAAAGACTACATTGCCAGTTATACCCTTGATAATAAGGCTTCCGTGGCGATTCTTTTAGCATTAGCGGCCAGAGTAATTAACCCCGCGGTGGATATATATCTGGTTGCCTCAGCTAAGGAGGAGGTAGGAGCATTAGGGGCCTTATTTTTTACCGCAAATAACCGCTTAGATGCTTTAATTGCCCTAGAAATCTGTCCCCTCGCTCCTGAATATCCGATTAAGGATGGCAGCACTCCTGTTTTATTGTCTCAGGATGGTTACGGTATCTATGATGAGGAATTAAATCAAGAATTAAGAATAGCGGCCGAAAAGGCGGGAATACCGCTGCAATTAGCCATTATTAGTGGTTTTGGTAGCGATGCCTCCATCGCCATGAAATTCGGTCATATAGCTAAGGCCGCTTGCTTAGGTTTTCCCACCCAAAACACCCACGGTTATGAAATCGCCCATTTAGGAGCCATAGCTAACTGCATTAGCATATTAGAAGTTTATTGTCAACTAATTTAGCTATTTTTCAGCAATTCCAAATTCAAACGGTAGTGTAGGATACAGAATTGATTTCGCTTCTGTCCCTCAAAATAGAGTGAACGAGTTGCCCATTGGGTTTTGCAGGAATGGAAGTCCAAGATTTGAGTTTTATAGGGATGCTGAG
>NZ_JASJFB010000271.1:0-2624 GCF_030065455.1 Microcystis sp. M53602_WE12
AACCCTTATAGAGAAAGGCATTTAGCGATTTTTGTCAATTGTTTTTATCTAGAGCGAACTAATCAATTAAGTCTCTTGCCAGATAAGGATTTAGTCGATTTATGCCCCCCTATCGAACCATAACAAGTAACGAAGAGCCCAGTTTTCTAGGAAATCACAGCGAAGAATAACAGAATTATATAATTTGAAATTCATCCTGTTTAAGATTTTGAATTGATTCAATCTTGGAAACTTCTACAGCGATAACTGTATAGGCTTTTCCCTGATTATTTAACACTTCTAAAACATAGCCATCCTCTTGGCCTTCGGGTCGAGGACAATAATCCACGATAATCGCGTGAGTGCCACGAGACAAATTAGATTCTGGCAAATCTTCGGTTAATTGAACTTCGGAAAACATATCAAATTTCATAGTCTAACTCTTTTAATCTGGTAATAAAGTCACAAATCTTGTTTCTTTCGTAAGTGAGTCGATAATCCAATAGGTAGAGACTCGTAAGTTTATCCCGTTGACCCCTTGTAAAAGTCCTTTAATTTCATAAATATCACCGAACTTTGTTGGTTTATTTAAGGTGGCTTCGTTGAGAAGAATACGTCTTAAATCTTGTTCCAATACCTGCCAGTTGTCTAAATTATATCCTGCTTGTGCCAGAAAGCCTGATTTATCATCTTTGGGTTGTAAAACTAGCAAATACTGGGTTAATTTAGCTGGTGGGATTGTCGCATTGGGATTTAAATAAGGCATTTATATTGTAATTTAGCCAACTTCTTTATAGACTTCTATAAAATAGATTTTACAGTATATGCGGGCAGTATTGCCAGTCTTTTTCTTGGTCTAGGATTTGATCATTTTCAACTTCTTCGATGAGTTTTCCCAGTCCGTAATCCTCAAGGATTTCTTCGATTTTTTCAAATTCAGCAATGGGAATCTGAACGGCAATCGGCTTTTGATCCTTGTCTAATACATAGCTTTTGCTAATTTCTAGCATTTGTAGTTCCTCTAAAAGTTCTCTAGATTATTATTGATAAATCAAGTAAAACCTCACTCATGATTGTCGAGTTTGCTCTCTAGGGATTCTAGATCTGATAACTGCGGTGGATGATTAGCATTCCATGGGAGAGCTTGATCTAATTTTTCTCGAAAAGGCGATCAATTTATCCAGTCTTCGTTGCCGGGAGAGCGATCGAGTAAATTTTGATAAAACTCATTCCACAGTTGACCCCATTCTTTTAGATCGATAAAAACTGCTGTTTTTTCTCCTGTTTCATCGACAATATACTGAATACCTTTCATGATTTAAATTGTTGTGAGATGGATATTAATTAATAACTATATTTTAATCGATGCACGAGAAGATATGGATTTTGCAAGTTCTTGTCTAGCATCTTCCGATAGAGAACAACCAAAATCTAGAATCTCGATTAAAACTAACTGATCGTCCTCGGAATAATGTAATATTGTTTTCCCTTCCTCCTCTGCGTAAGCAATTGGATTATTGTTTAACTCAATTAATAAAGCATCCACATCTGGGCTATAGTGTATCTTGTTCACCAAATTCCTCTAATTGTTATCGCTTTAACTCTTGTGTCGGCAATGAATTGGCAATTAATCAGAATTAATCTAAATTGTTTCGCTCAAGCCAACCTAAGAGGCTGTTGTGTTGGCGTTGAAAGCTTTGCCGTGTTCTTCTCGAATTTTATGAATTTCTTCAGCATACTTGAGAGTAAACCCGTAGGATTCCGCAGCCTTTTCCGCAGCAATGCGAGACTTAACTAAATAGTCATGGATAGACGTGCATTCCTCCGATAATCTTGTTTGAGTTTTATCTTTTTCTTGCAAAATCTCTGAGTGGATCATAAGTTATTCTCCTCTTTGAATAGTTCAAGTGGTGTGACAATTTCAGGTGTTGACAAACCAAGGCGGGCATTGATAACGCGAATATGCTTCCGTTTGTTAGCATTCGCTAGGTGGTTGCAATTCCAAGTAACGAGATATTGAATGTCGAAATAGCTGGCATAGGCAAGATGTAGAGCGTCGCCCACAAGAGACCTTGGCATGACATAGTTGGCAAGATAAAACTCGACAACTTGTTCAAGAGCAGAAGTCGGCGGTAGTAAAGGAATCCTCGAAACCAAATGAATAATTTCAGCTTTACGCGGATAGTTTCCGTTGGTTAGTTCTTGAAGCACGGCATCCGAAATATATAAATCATAATAACTGGACATCTCCGACCACCACTTCCTTGTGATTTCGGTAAAAGTTTTTAGAGCTTCACGCTCATCAAAGTAATAACTCGGAACCGTGGAATCCAAGTACACTTTTTCTTTCATGATCATAACTGATCGACAAGACTAAATTAAAGCCTGAAGCAGCGGTATGGTAGCCCCCTCTATTCTACTATCCTATCTCTGTAACGAAGTTGTTGCACTGTCATGCTTGACCTCGATCATTTCTCAGAGCGATCGCACTTGATCCCATTGAAACTTCTCCATTTTATCCCAAACATTAGAACTCTTGCAAATTAATTATATGTTATAATCATGGGTTAACTAATTTTCCCCAAAAAATTAGTTAACCAGTACATTTGTCCTGAATGAAAACTTGAAGTTTAACTTTTAACTCA
>NZ_JASJFB010000876.1:0-3826 GCF_030065455.1 Microcystis sp. M53602_WE12
AACTGAAAGTCCCTCCCATTATTGTTTCTATCGTTTGTTTTCGTATTTATGCAAGAGGTCTATTATACTCTGTTTGATTGATTCTGTCCAAGGTTTGATGGCAATTCGGACATTCAATTGTTTCATTTAAAAGAGCGAGCTTTAGGAAAATTGTCTGAGCAATTTTTTGATAATTGACCACTGTTACATTTGGTAAATCGAGGATTTGATCAAAATTTATCCACATAACCCACCTCCTGTTCTGTGTTACTATTATACCATGCTCACACAGAACCTAGAAGAGCCGGGTGCGGAATGTGTGGTAGAATATGTCCCGCCTCCATTTCGGGAAACAAATTTTTTCAAAAACGATGATCGTTTCTTCCCCCCCCGTAAGTATCGTGATCCCGACCTACCAAGGCGAGAGATTTTTAGAGGAAACACTTGCGTCAGTCCGAGCGCAAACCTATCCGGCTTTAGAGATTATTATTTCCGATGACGGCTCGACCGATCGCACTTTAGAGATCGTTAAAGACTTTCAACAACAAACCGCGTTAGATTGTCAAGTCTTCACTCATGAGCACTTGGGGATGGTCGATAATTGGAATTGTGCGGTTTCCCGATCGAGGGGTAAATATATTAAATTTTTATTACAAGATGACCTTCTTGACGCAAATTGTGTGTCGGAAATGGTCGAACTGGCGGAGAGCGATAGAGAGATTGGATTGGTGTTTTCCCGCCGCGATCTTCTTCTGTCGGAGGAGGCGAAAACGAACGATACCTGTTTGGCGATCGTGCGTCAGATCGAGAATTTACATTCCGGTTGGTCACGACTCGCGTTAGTTCAGTCGGGAAGAAGTTTATTAAGCGACCCGCGTTTTTTAGAGGGATGTATTAATAAAATCGGCGAACCCAGCACGGTTTTAATCCGCAAAGAAGTTTTCGATACCGTAGGGGAATTCGATCCTGATCTCTGCCAACACGTGGACATCGATATGTGGTGTCGGATCATGCTGAACTATAAGGTGGGATTTATTGATCGAACTCTCTCGTTTTTTCGCGTGCATCTTTCCCAGCAAACCTTACAGAATCAACAGAGTGATCGCATCTCAACCGACCTGCAACTCTTTTTGCGTAAAATGATGGTCGATCCTTGCTATAGCGAGCTTCCCACCTGTTTAACCAGCGCGATTTATGTAAAACTCAAGGAAGAAAGAGACGATCTGCTCGCTCGGAATACAACCCACCAACAGAGAATTCAAGAACTGGAAATTACCGAGTCAGAGTTACAAGCAGAACGAAGTAAACATTTACATCTTATCGAAAAAATATCTACAGAATTGCAGAAAGCTCAAGATGTCATTACAGGAATGGAAAGTAGTAAGTTCTGGAAAATTAGAACGACTTGGAAACAAACGAAGCGAGTGTTAAGACTTCCAGACAACGATTGAGCATCGAGCGACCATTCTCTATTAAAAACCGATTTTTTTCTTAAATTCGTGCCAGAGCGCGAGCATCGTCCCTAATTTACTCTCTCGCATCTCTTGCAAGGGACGGATCGCTTCCGTAAGCTCTTCCACTTCCCGTCGAGCGTTCAAAAAGTACTTTTGGGTTTTGGATAATTCCTGCTCGAGTTCTCTCTCATGGTCTTCTAACTGTTGGATTCTGAGAATAGCCCGATCTCGTTGCGCTACAAAATCATCGAGCCGCTCGCCCAACTCTTCAACTGTTAATCGATTCTCGTGGATGACTTCCCTCAATTCATCGATTTTCGACCAATTCTCGTAGATATATTTAAATAGAATTTCTATATTTTGTAGATAAAGTTCTCGATGATTTTGAAAGATTCGGGTATGGAGAGCGATCGCTCTTGAATTCGCCTCCGTATTTCTAGAAGATTTTTTTTGTCGATAATAAAACAAAATTTCTGAAATTCTATATACTTTTCTTCCCGTTTCGATTATCGCTAGCCAGAAATCGTAATCTTCCCAGCCATCGTTCATATTAGGATTATATCCGTCGACTTTCTCCCAGTCGGATTTTCTAAAAAAACCGGAGCAGAAAATCACGTTCTGTACTAATATATCGGGAAATCGGTAGGGAGGTAACTCCCATTTACCCTGCCGCTCGCCGAAAAACTCCACCTCGCAGTAAACGATCCCCGTATCGGGATTATCATCGAGAATTTTTACCGCTTTCTCTAAATATTCGCTACCGATTCGGTCATCGGCATCGAGGGGCAGGATATATTTACCCCTCGCGTGGGAGATCGCTGTATTGCGAGCGCTAACCACTCCCCGATTCTCGGTACGGATCACCCGCGTTCTCTTTCGTCGGTAATCTCGTAGGAGATCGTTCGTCAGCCCCGTCAGCCCGTCGTCCGATCCATCATCGACGATAATAATCTCGAAATCTTGATAGGTCTGTCCGAGAACCGATTGGATCGCTTCATCGAGATAAATACCTTGGTTATAGCAGGGAACGATGACGGAGACGGTGGGGGATAGTTCGCTCATCTACAGGAAGGGGGGATCGATCGGATGTCGCCCGAATCATACCACGGAAGCGATCGATGCGGAACCCGTCACATTAGACATCTCCAAAAATCTATACCCCAGTCATAGCAATGAACTTGGCTGATAAAAACTTGATGCTAAATTTAGTTCAAGAAAAAGTTACAGCCTTTCTCAGATAGATGAGGCGTCGTGTTCTAAATCTGTGGAAGCGAGTTTAAATGGCACAGCCAAATTCTCGTGTTTTACCAATTTAAGCGGCATCAGGTAACGGCAAATCCTTGATGGGCTGGGGTTTTTGAATTTTTCGGTAGTTTCTCGATGGCACACCCTTGAGAGCAAGTGCCGAAAAATCATTGACCCGAATATTGAGGTGATGGCTCAAACGACCAGCAGTTGGTTGGGGTTTCTTATCCCAGGGTCCTGTAGCGAGCGGTTCGCAGACAGCAGCGATCGCTTTAAGTAAACAACCAGCCAACAAAGCCAGACCAATTCGACGCCTGATAGAATTCTCCGTCCAAGCTCTCGGCATCTCCATCCCCGCTGTATCCTGAGCCACAAAGAAATTAGTTTCAACTGGGGAACGATGACTGTAGGCCAGACGCAATTCGACGGTAGTCAACTCCCTCGCCATAGTCCCAATGAGTAGAGGACGGTCATAGTCAGGATGATCTACTCTTACCACATCTAGGATAGTCTGGGCAAAGTCTTCAAAGTGAAGCTGATTCCACCGTCTCACTCGTATTTCTTTTTCTTCTTCGATGACAGTAAAATCTCAGCAATTCTCATTTTGAAATAAATATACTTTGCACGGCTACAACTTGCATTTTTTACTCAAGGACAATAATATAGTTTAAGAGTCATAATTAGAAGCAAAGCACTCATTGAAAACATGATTAACCTAGAATTCACGGAAGAAGAAAAGAACTCACTTTCTTAGGAAAGATTTCATCATCCCCATCCCCGGGTTCAACTGAAGATGGAAGTTCTCTGGTTAAAGAGCCAAAAGATACCGCACCAAAAAATTTGTCAGTTAGCAGGAATCTCGCCAAATACCTTATTAACCTATCTTCGAGATTATGAAGAAGGCGGAATAGAAAAATTAAAAGAAATCAACTTCTATCGCCCTAAAAGTGAATTAGAGTCTCAAAAAGAAACCCTCAAAAAATACTTCGAGAAAAATCCACCAGCCACAATAAATGAAGCTGTATATAGGAGAGAAGAATTAACGGGAATAAAACGAAGTCCTACCCAAGTGAGAAAATTTTTAAAATCAATGGGAATGAAATGTTTAAAAGTAGGTTCTCTTCCTTCTAAAGCTGACCCAGATGAAC
>NZ_JASJFB010000780.1:0-7029 GCF_030065455.1 Microcystis sp. M53602_WE12
AATCAGGGAATGCCACCTAACAATAATGGCACCCCCAATCAAGTCCCACCTCAAAGTATTAACCGAGGTTTCACCATCCAACAACCTATTAATACCAGGTCTTCTGGTTACTAGAGGAACTTAGATAGGGTTTGCTGAATAAATCTAAAAACCTTGTTGGATAATATTTTTAGACTTTTTTGAAATCAAAAAGTACCAGCGATTGGAGTGATTGGGGGGAAAATCCCTGGACTTTTTCCCTGAAAATTAGGTAATTGACCGCCTGAAAATGGGTAAAACCCTACACCCCACACCCCACACCCTACCCCCACCAACAAACTTTTTGCCGCAAACCCTAGATAGGAGCTTGCAGGAAGTCTAATAAAATCGGATTAACTATTTCTGGAGCTTCATCCTGGGGACAGTGGCCTAAACCAGCTAAGGGGATAAACTGTTTTACTGTCGGGAATCGTGCTAATTCTTGGCCCAAGGACAAGGGTTCCCAGGGATCTTCGCTACCCCAAAGCAGAATAGCCCGACAGGGGAGAATCGGCAGTAGGTCTTCTGGCAGCGGGCCGCCGGAATAAGCGGTAAAAGCGAGGAAAACCTTGAACGCTCCTGGATCTCGGGCGGGTTTTAGGATTATTTCTACTAATTCCTCCGTTACTGCTTCCGAGCGCCGATAAGCTTGCAGGAGAATTTTACGCACTGTCTGGGGTTTAGCAATCTGTTGGAAGAAAAAAGCCCCAATTGCTTTATTTTTGAGAATTATTTGGGCAAAATCTGCGCCTAAACGACGATACCAGGGTAATTCCCCCCGTTTTCTTTCGTGCAGTAGTCTGAGGGAACAATTAATCGCCGCTACCCCAAGGACAAAATCGGGATAATCGACGGCAGCCTGCATAATGGCCACGCAACCGATGGAATTACCCGCCAAAAAAGCAGGCCCCCCCACCACTTCCCGACAAAAATCGGCAATTTGCGCCCCCCAAGTCTCGAAAGTATAATCGATCTCGTTTTTTGGTTCGGGTTTGTCGGAACCGCCAAAACCAATTAAATCTAGGGCAAAACAGCGACATTTTTCGCCTAAAACGGGGATATTTTTCCGCCAATGTCCCCAAGATGCCCCAAATCCATGCACAAGCACGATCGCCGGTCCCGTCTCCCCCGCACTCTGATAGGTGATTTTGAATCCCCGCCAATGCCAAATTTTTGCTTGTGTCTCTAATCCTAGAATTTGCTGCATATTTTTGTTTATCTGTAAAGTATTTGTTGCTTTTCTTAATATATACTGTCAGGTTAAGTAGGGTCTGCTGAATAAATCTAAAAACCTTGTTGGATAAGACTTTTGGACTTTTTTCCCCTCAAAAAGTGCCAGCCATTGCGGGGATCGGGGGGAAAATTCCTGGACTTTTTCCCTGAAAATTAGGTAGTTGACCACCTGAAAATCGATAAAACCCCACACCCCACACCCCACACCCCACACCCTGCCACCACCGAAAAGCTTTTTGCCGCAAACCCTAAGTAGCGGCTAGGAGAATGGGAAGTGGGCTGTTAAAGTTCGATCGGGAGTTAATCATACTATTTAAAAGGGATTTGGTATAATACAGTGTCTATAGGCGTTTTTTGAAAACGTCTGCCAAAATTTCTAGCTTCAACGCCTCGATCCTCTCAAGTTATGAGTAGTAGAGTGCGTCTAAGTTTAATCGCTTGCTCCCGGGAAATTATGAGAATTAAACAAATTACAGTTAAGCATCTTTTTGGCATATTTGACCATACAATTAATCTCAATATGGAGGAAAGAATAACTATTATTCATGGTAAAAATGGCTTTGGGAAAACCTCAATACTGCGATTGGTCAATGGCTTTTTTAACTTAAAGTATTCAGATATAAGAGCTATTCCTTTTCAAAAATTTACTATAATTTTTGACGATAAAAGCTTTGTGGATGTTGTCAAAGCTTCCACCAGTAAGAATAAAAAAAGTAATGTAAGACCAAAGATTAATTTTAATTTTACTTCCTCCGATCAAAAAGAAAAACTGACTTTTTCTCCTAATTTACTAGACGGGAAAACAATTTCTTTCCCTCTCAGCATGATAGATGATTTCATACCCGATTTAGATAGAGTTGGATCAGAAAAATGGCTCTATACCCCCACAAAAGAAATTATGGATTTAGAAGATATTTATGAACGATTTGGAGAATATTTACCCAAGCAATTCCAGAAAGAATATCCTGATTGGTTAAAGAAAATTATAGACTCTATTAATGTTCGTTTTATTGAATCACAACGTCTATTAGATATTTCCAATAGTGCCAAAAATGGCAGAACTATAAGGATGCCGATGACATTGTACTCTGTGGCCAGCTATTCTGAAGATTTAGCAGAAAATATTCAAACTAAATTAGCAGAGTATGGACAACTATCTCAAACTTTAGACCGAACCTTTCCAGCGAGAGTTGTACAAAAAAAGGCATCATTGACCGATGATGAACTAAGGGAAAAAATTGATCAACTTGAAAGCGAAAGAAATCAATTAATTAGTGCAGGACTATTGAAAAAAGATGAAGATTCTAACTTCCAAGTTAAAGATAGTATTGATGATAGCACCAGAAAGTTATTATCGGTTTATATTGAGGATGTATATAAAAAGCTCAATGTATTCAATGACATTTATCCTAAAGTAGAGCTATTTAAAAATATAATTAATAAAAAATATTCTTTCAAAAGTGTTACTATTGATCAAAGCAAAGGGTTTATCTTCACTACCCAGGAAGGGGAGGTTTTATCGCCAACAGATTTATCTTCTGGGGAACAGCACGAATTAGTAATTTTATATGAATTGTTATTTAAAGTTAAACCTAATACTTTGATCTTAATTGATAAACCAGAAATGTCACTTCATATTTCATGGCAGCAGGAATTTTTAAAAGACTTACAGGAAATCACGAAACTTTCCGGGTTAGATATTTTGATGGCTACCCATTCTCCTGATATTATTAATGATCGTTGGGATTTGACAGTTGAATTAGAGAAACCAAAGCAAAAAAGCAAAGATGAGAGAACAGATAACACCTGACAGAATTGCTAATAGCATTCGTTTACTACGCAGCGATCATGAGGGAGTTTTTTTAATTGTTGAAGGTCATAGCGATAAACTTATTTATGAGCGATTAGTAAACAAGCAAGAGGTTAGGATCACAATTGCCTCTAATAAAAATAATGCTATCAAAGCATTATCCATCTTAGAAAAAGAAAATTTTTGCCGAGTTGTTGCTGTTATAGATGCGGATTTTTCGAGAATAGAACAGCAAATTCCCGACAGTAATCATCTCTTTTTAACCGATGAACATGATTTGGAAATGATGTTAATTAAATCTGCTGCTTTCGATAAATTATTAAAAGAACGAGGAAGTGAAGAAAAAATTGCAGCTTTTTCCAAAGATATTAGAGAAACTTTACTAAAGTTAGGTCAGGAAATTGGTAAATTAAGATTGCTATCTCTTAGAAATGAGTTGAATTTAAAGTTTGAAGGATTAAATTTTAGTAAGTTTATTGACAAAAAGAATCTGAATCTGTCAATAGATATTGACAAATTAATTAGAAGTATCAAAAATCATTCTCAGAAACTGTCCTTAGACGAACAGCAAATTAAACAGGATTTATCGGTAATTAGCGATGAAAATCACGATCCGTGGCAGCTATGTTGTGGACACGATTTTATCAGTATTTTAGCGATCGCACTCTGGAAGGTTTTAGGTACATGGAATGCTAATGATGTTAAAAAAGAAGACTTGGAAAGAGAGTTAAGATTAGCTTATGAGTTATCTTATTTTTATCAAACACAAATATATACACTAATGATTAATTGGCAATCTAATCATCATCCTTATCAAATATTCTGATTCGGATTATTGCCTGAACTTGGAGATGATAAGTAGGTGGGCGTTAAAAGTTGTCAGATCCCCCCGCCTATCGGCACCCCCCTTATCAAGGGGGGCAGGGGGGATCGAACCTAAAATCCATTTTTAATTTAATTATAACCAGGTACTTATATTTAACAAGTCAGATCGGCTCGACTTTGTGTTATAATCAAAGCTGGGCTTTAAAGACAATATTCTCAGCAAATTATGCCTATTGTTCTTCCTGGCACTCTAATTTCACTGAAAGATTAATTTAACCTTGATCTGTCGGGACTGATTTCTTAACCTGTTAATAAATTGATTTTTTCCCCAGTCAGGCTAGAATCAGTAGGACTAGCATCCAAGATAATCGGGGTAACTTTGGTTAATCTGGGGCAATGTAGCCTAAAAAAACGCCAAAAATAGTCAAATTTAGACTTGAGTGGCTTCTTACTAACTGTTTAATCTATTATTTAGGTATTAGACTCTATGGCTAAAGCTTCTACCGTAACTTCTGAAATCGATCTTAAAGATTCGCAATATTACTTTAACCGAGAATTAAGCTGGTTAGAATTTAATCGTCGCGTGCTTTATGAGGCACTTGATCCTCGGACTCCCCTACTAGAAAGATTAAAATTTACCGCCATTTTTTGTGCCAATCTCGACGAATTTTTTATGGTACGGGTGGCAGTGCTTAAACAACAGGTAGAGGCAAATGTAGCCGTTTTAAGTGCCGATGGCCGGACTGCCTCAGAACAGCTAACCGAGATCAGTAAACGTCTGCGTCCCCTTGTACAACAGCAGGATCGTCTTTTTGAACACACCCTAAAAAACCTCTTAGTGGAACAGGGAATTCATCTGATTAACTATGTAGATTTACATCAAGAACAGCGCAATTATCTCCACGATTACTTTGAACAAAATATTTTCCCCGTTTTAACTCCCCTAGCGGTGGATCCTAGTCATCCTTTTCCCTATATTTCTAATCTTAGTCTCAATTTAGCCGTAGTCGTTCGCGATCCCGACACCGATAAAGAACTATTTGCCAGGGTGAAAGTGCCGCAGGTTTTCCCCCGTTTTCTGGCATTATCCAAAGAATTACGCCACCAAGATGGAAAAGCTTCGATTTGGACGGGAGTGCCTCTGGAACAGGTGGTAATGCACAATTTAGAGGCACTTTTCCCCGGCATGATCATCCAAGAATGTTATCCTTTTCGGGTGACGCGCAATGCCGATATCTCCGTCGAAGAAGATGAGGCCGATGATTTATTATTAGCGATCGAGGAAGAAGTACGCAAGCGCCGCATCGGTAAATCGGCAGTACGTCTGGAAATTCACAGTTCTACCCCTAGCAATATTAAAGACCGGATCATGCGCGATCTGGGACTTGAGGAGATCGATGTTTACGATGTGGATGGACTGCTGGGACACAAAGATTTATTTTATTTTCTGTCCTTACCCTGTCCCGAACTGAAAGATCCCCCTTGGAATCCTGTCACCCCACCAGTTTTACAGGGATTGCGAGAAATAGTTGACGGTAACGAAGACGGTATCCTAGAACAGGATGGCGAAGATATTTTTACTTTAATTCGCAATAACGATATTCTCGTTCATCACCCTTACCATTCCTTTAGTGCCTCAGTACAACAGTTTATCGCCCAGGCTGCCCATGATGCCCATGTTTTAGCGATTAAAATGACTTTGTATCGTACTTCCGGAGATTCCCCGATTGTCAATTCCCTGATTGCAGCGGCGGAAAATGGTAAACAGGTAGCGGCGTTAGTGGAACTAAAAGCACGCTTTGATGAGGAAAATAACATTACTTGGGCGAAAAAGCTCGAACAAGCCGGAGTTCACGTTGTTTATGGCTTAGTTGGTCTAAAAACCCATACGAAAGTGGTTCTCGTGGTCAGAAAGGAAGGGGATAAAATCCGTCGTTATTTCCATATTGGCACGGGCAATTATAACCCAAAAACGGCTAAATTATACACTGATTTGGGTTTACTTAGCTGTCGTGAGGATTTGGGGGCAGATATCACCGATTTATTTAACTTTCTGACCGGATACTCCCGTCAGCAATCCTATCGCAAACTTTTAATTGCTCCGGTGAGTTTGCGAAAACGGATGTTAGCAATGATCGATCGCGAGGCCAAAAACTGTAAAAATGGCGGTACGGGGCGCATTGTGGCAAAAATGAACTCTATTGTCGATAAACCGATTATAGAAGCTTTATACGCCGCTTCTCGTGCCGGTGTGCAGATTGACTTAATTATTCGTGGGATCTGTTGTTTACGGCCCGGATTGCCGGAAGTGAGCGAAAATATCCGAGTAATTAGCATTATCGGCCGCTTTTTGGAACATTCCCGCATTTTTTACTTTTACAATGATGGTCAGGAGGAGGTGTATATTGGTAGCGCCGATTGGATGACGCGGAACCTGACTCGTCGCGTGGAAGCAGTGACACCCATCGATGAACCAGCGATCGCCAAGGAACTGGAAGAAATTCTCGGCATTATGTTGTCAGATAACCGACAAGCATGGGAATTACAATCCGATGGCAGTTATATTCAGCGTCGTGCTGACAATGAGGGACAGGAAAGCAGTACCCATGTAATTTTAATGGACAAGACCCTTAAATCTGCGGGTATTAGTCCATAGGAACAGTTATCAGTTATCAGTTATCAGTATTCTCTCGTTGACCCCCTCGGATGCCCTTCTACTTCTGGAGTTCGGGGCTTGATAATCTGACTTATTGAGAATAATTTTTATTTGTCGGAGATAATTTAACCCCCCCTCAGAAAATGGGGTGTAGAATGGTGTCAGGGCAATACTTTCATTTATTTCACGGGAACTATTTGTTAGGATCGAAAAATCTTTACGTTCAGCCACAACCATGAGCGTTCTTGTCAAACCCTCTAGCCTGATTCCCAAAGGATTGCGGGTACAACAGATTAATAATCTCACCCTATTCAAATTTACAGATGAACTGGGCGATCGGATGCAGACGCTTCTTGACAAGAAAAAAGCTGATGATCTCACCCCGGAGGAAGTCCTTGAGCTAGAAGCGATTGGCGAACTCGACCAAATTTTCAGCTACATCAACGCTGTCATTGCCGCCAGAGTAAATGGTCATTCCTAAATCGCT
>NZ_JASJFB010000537.1:0-4927 GCF_030065455.1 Microcystis sp. M53602_WE12
AACCCTTACATAGAAAGGCATTTAGCGATTTTTGTCAATTGTTTTTGCTCTAGAGCAAACTAATCAATTAAGTCTCTTACCAGATAAGGATTTAGTCGATTTATGCCCCCCTATCGAACCATACCAAGTAACGAAGAACCATCAGTGATCAGTAAACAGTAATCATTAATCAGTGAAAAGACAGTAGGAAACTTCTATTTAATGCTGCTCACTTAAAACTCAAATCTGATAACTGATAGCTGTCTCCTGTCTCCTGTCTCCTGTCTCCTGTCTCCTGTCTCCTGTCTCCTGTCTCCTGTCTCAACCAAGAAATTAATTTTGCACGACTACTTATGTTAGACTAGAAAAGTTGTCAAAAATCGCACATCTAGGCGATCGGGTGTTTCTAGGAATCTAGAAATCCAGCCCTAGATGGAGGATAAACCCGAAAAGGAGAAAAATATGCCCGTTGTCTCTCTTGCAGAATTGCTAGAGTCTGGGGTTCACTTTGGCCATCAAACGCGCCGTTGGAACCCGAAAATGTCTCAGTACATCTACACTGCCCGGAATGGGGTTCATATCATTGATTTGGTGCAAACTGCCCAATTAATCGAAGAAGCTTACGAATTTGTCCGAGGAGAAGCCGATCGCGGTAAACGCTTTTTATTCATCGGTACGAAACGGCAAGCGGCAGCAATCATTAAACAGGAAGCTTTACGCAGCGGTAGCCACTTCGTTAACCAACGCTGGTTAGGGGGAATGTTAACCAACTGGGAAACCATTCGCGGCCGGGTAGAAAGACTCAAAGAATTAGAAGAATTAGAAAATAGTGGCGCCCTCGATAAACGACCGAAAAAAGAAGCATCGGTACTGCGTCGGGAATTAGGCAAACTAGAAAAATACCTCGGTGGCATTAAAACCATGCGCCGGCTGCCGGATTTAGTCATCGTAGTGGATCAGCGTCGGGAATACAACGCTATCCAAGAATGCCAAAAATTGGGCATTCCCATCATCTCCCTCTTGGATACTAACTGCGATCCTGACTTGGTAGATGTGCCGATTCCCGCCAACGATGACGCAATTCGCTCAGTCAAACTGATTTTAGGCAAAATTAGCGATGCGATCATCGAAGGTCGTCGCGGTGGTCAAGCAGCGGTGGAAGAATACGAGGAAGACTACGATAATGAAACCGAGTACGAGGAAGAAGGTGATTATTCCCAATACGCCGCCGAATTTGCCAGTGGAGACGACGATAACTAGGGAAAATTAGCTATTGATCGCCAATAGGTTCGGGGGGAAACTTTCCGGACCTATCGATCAGTAAAACCTGCCCCTCTCGTGGCATGATCAACTATAAGCAGTAGGTTAGGAATTTTATGGCGGAAATTACAGCACAACAGGTTAAAGAACTTAGGGAAAAGACCGGCGCCGGCATGATGGATTGCAAGAGGGCGCTGACGGAAAACGCGGGGGATATAACCAAAGCGATCGAATGGTTGCGTCAAAAAGGGATTACTTCCGCCGAGAAAAAAGCTAGTCGGGTAGCGGCAGAAGGGATGATCGGCAGTTACATCCACACCGGCAGTCGCATCGGTGTTTTAGTGGAAGTGAACTGCGAAACCGATTTTGTTGCCCGTCGCGAGGAGTTCAAAAAATTGGTTAATGACGTGGCGATGCAGATTGCCGCTTGTCCTAACGTCGAATATGTGAAAGTGGCCGATATTCCCGCCGAAATCTCCGCCAAAGAAAAAGAAATTGAGATGGGACGGGACGATTTAGCCAATAAACCCGATAATATCAAAGAAAAAATCGTGGCCGGCCGCATTGAAAAACGTTTGAAAGAACTTTCTCTGCTCGATCAACCCTTTATCCGCGATCAGAACATCAGTATTGACGAATTGCTCAAACAAGCGATCGCCGCTTTGGGAGAGAATATTCAGGTGCGTCGTTTCCAACGCTTTGTACTAGGTGAAGGGATCGAGAAAGAAGAAACGGATTTCGCCGCCGAAGTAGCCGCCCAAATGGGACAAAAAGCCCCGGAACCCGTAGCAGCAGCCCCGCAAGTGGAGGAAAAAGCTCCGGAACCGGCAGCGAAGGATAATCCGCCCGCTAAAGGCAAAAAGAAAAAGTAAGTTAAATGAAGATCAATCTGGTGGGGTGCGAGTTTCGTACCCTTTTTGTCTTCAGGGGGGTGGGGGTACTTGATCAGTTATCAGTAATCAGTCAAAAGAAAAAAGAAATTGGCAACCAAAGCAAATTCCTTGACTGGATTCCTTGGGAACAAAAGCCCATTCTTTAGCTACTTATTAAAAACTTTGTAAATAAGATTATCTTATTTGCACTCGTGGTCCCTAGAGGTTGTCGAACGGAAAAAATGCAGATTCAGGAAAAAATCACCGAAATAGCCGCTAAAACAGCGAAAGCGATCGAACTTTCTCAAAATTATTTACTTTCTACCCAATACTCTGACGGTTACTGGTGGGCAGAATTAGAATCTAATGTCACCATCACCTCAGAAGCAATTTTACTGCACAAAATCTGGAAAACTGACAAAAAACGCCCCCTAGACAAAGCAGCCACCTATCTGCGTCAGCAACAGTGTCCTAACGGCGCTTGGGAGTTATTTTATGGTGATGGTGGCGATCTTAGCACCACTGTGGAAGCCTACATGGGGCTGCGACTATTGGGAATTCCCGCTAATGATCCTGCTTTAGAAAAAGCTAGAGAATTTATCTTAGCTAAAGGTGGCATCAGCAAAACCCGCATTTTCACCAAAATGCACCTCGCTTTGATTGGTTGTTACGATTGGCAGGGGGTTCCCTCTATCCCCGCTTGGATTATGCTACTGCCGGAAAATTTCCCTTTTACTATCTATGAAATGTCCAGTTGGGCGCGGGGAAGTACGGTTCCTTTATTAATTGTTTTCGACAAAAAACCCGTGTATAAAATGGGTTTTAATCTCGATGAACTCTATACAGAAGGGGTGAATAATGTCAAGTATGAGTTACCAAAAAATAACGATTGGGCGGATGTTTTCCTCTGGTTAGATGGGCTGTTTAAATGGGCAGAAAAAACTGATTTAGTTCCCTTCCGTCAAGAAAGTCTGAAAGCGGCGGAAAAATGGGTAATTGAACGACAGGAAGACACGGGCGATTGGGGAGGAATTATCCCGGCGATGTTAAATTCTCTGTTAGCTTTAAAAGCCCTAGGTTATGATGTTTACGATCCGATTGTTGCCCGGGGTTTAAAAGCGGTGGATAATTTTGCCATTGAGACAGATAATACCTATTGTGTACAGCCCTGTGTGTCGCCGGTTTGGGATACGGCTTGGGTAATTCGATCGCTAATTGAATCCGGTCTAAATCCCGCTCATCCAGCTATGATTAAAGCGGGACAATGGTTAATCGATCAACAAATTCTTGATTATGGCGATTGGGCGATTAAAAATAAAATCGGAACCCCCGGGGGTTGGGCTTTTGAATTTGATAATCGCTGGTATCCCGATTTAGACGATTCGGCAGTGGTGGTGATGGCTTTAGAGTTAATTAAAATGCCCGATGAAAATATTAAAAAAAGCGTGATGAAACGGGCAGTTAATTGGATGGCTACTATGCAGTGTAAAGCTGGTGGTTGGGGAGCTTTTGACATCGATAACGATCAAAACTGGCTTAATTCTTTGCCCTATGCCGATCTAAAAGCAATGATCGATCCTAATACGGCTGATGTTACTGCCAGAGTTCTAGAAATGTTAGGTACTTGTGATGTTAAAATGGAGGAAAATCGAGTTAAAAAAGCTTTGGATTATCTGGAAAAAGAACAGGAAGCTGATGGTAGTTGGTTTGGTCGTTGGGGTGTAAATTATATTTATGGAACCAGTGGGGCATTATCTGCTTTGGCTTTTCTGGAACCGAATAAATATCGCCAGCAATTGCAAAAAGGAGCCAATTGGTTAAGCAGTTGTCAAAATGTTGATGGTGGTTGGGGTGAAACCTGTTTTAGTTACAATAACCCTAAATTTAAAGGACAGGGAAATAGTACCGCTTCCCAAACTGCTTGGGCATTAATCGGTTTATTAGCCGTCGGGAAAGTCACCGGTAATTATCAGCGAGAAGTAATCGAAAAGGGCGTTAACTATCTTCTTGTTACCCAAAAAGAAAATGGTACATGGGATGAAGATTACTTCACTGGTACAGGTTTTCCCTGTCATTTTTACCTGAAATATCATTTCTATCAGCAGTATTTTCCTTTACTGGCTTTGGGGCGTTATCGGGCTTTGATTTAGTCCGTTAACCTATGCGTTAAGACAGGAAATAAGCTTAACTGTCTAGCGCATTTTTTGTGACTAACTAGGAAAAAATAAATCAGGAGATATATTTAAAAAATTGGCTAATTTTTGAATGTAGACAGTAGTTAAATCTTGTTGCCCATCAAGAATATCATCCAGGGTTGACTTGCTTTCAAAAATAGATAGCAAATCTTGCTTTTGTAGGTTTCTTTCCTCTAATATGAATTTCAACAATTCAATTCCATAAATATCAGGTATTGGCTCTTGATTTTCCTCATACTCATAAATTAAAGCCCCTAAAACATTTAGATATTCCCTTTCTTCTGCCGTTAATTGGGGTTTGTCTAACAGGCGATTAATAACCTCCTGCATCATTTCTAAGTCTTCCTCATTGTGAATAGGACGAGGAGGGTATTGCTTTAATAATTCTAAGTATTTATCAGTGGCAAACATAAAGATAACTCTAATTTTATGGTTTAAATAGGGGTGACTGAAGGAGATACAAAATTTTTAGTTAATAATTTATAGTTTTCATAAGTGGGTGGGTGGAATTAAATATAAGATAAACGTAGGTTGGGTTGAAGCATGAAACCCAACGCCCGCATGGGTTACGCTACCGCTAACCCATCCTACAAATAATTTTTCCTCCCTACTTATTTGGAG
>NZ_JASJFB010000849.1:0-5339 GCF_030065455.1 Microcystis sp. M53602_WE12
CTTGCTCAAACCAGTTTTTGACCTGAGTATAAAGAGTCGGATGATTAGCTTTAAGGGCGACAACGTAGTCAGCTTTTTTGGCTTGAATATGATTAAGTAGGTGGGTGGAATTAAATATAAAATGAACGTAGGTTGGGTTGAAGCATGAAACCCAACGCCCGCATGGGTTACGCTACCGCTAACCCATCCTACAAATAATTGTGCCTACCTACTTAACTGCTAAATTAGATGAGCTTACCCTGTTTAATACGGATACCATAAGAACTAGGATGATTGTCTATTTCTTGGTATTTTTGAGTATACGAAAGTTGAAGGGTAACATATAAGTTTAGAAGCAATAAAGCCGATAACAATCAGTTACAATTATTTTTATCTTCGTTTCAATCCCAAAACACTTAAAAAGAAACTGGAAAAAACCACCTGTACTCCCAACGCTAGAGCGGTTACGGAAGGAATGACAATCCGCATGGTCACGGCTGGATCTAAAGACCCATAAAGTCGAGCATTCCAAATATATAAAGCATACAGTGAACCGCCCATACCTAGCAAAAATAAAATTACGCCAATGCTCAATCCCACCTCCAGATTAATATAACGCAAAAATCGTCTTAACTTGCGGTCTTCCGGTAATAAACCCTCGCTGATAGCAAAAGCTTTTGTGAAGATGGCAAAACTGACGATTTGAAAGCCAATAATCAAAGCTGTGGCTGAATAGAGAAGGGTGTGAACTCTCGGTTGAGGAATAAACCAAATCGTCGCCACAAACCCCAGAAACATTAAAGCCAGTCCGGGGTAGAGAAACAACCAGCGAGGACTATACATTAAGAGAAATCGGAGATGTCGCCAGCCATCGCGCCAAGTTTTTAGGTGGGGGGGACGACTGCGACCGTCAGGGGATAAAGTGGTTGGTACTTCGGTAATTTTCAGACCGTAGAGGGATGCTTTCACCACCATCTCGCTGGCGAATTCCATGCCAGTGGTGCGTAGGTTCAATTGTTCGATCGCCTGTTTACTAAACCCGCGCAATCCACAGTGAAAATCACCACAGGGACTACCAAAAAATAACCGTCCTAACCAAGTCAAGACAGGATTGCCCAGATACTTATGCAATACTGGCATCGCCCCGGGTTTAATTCCCCCCTGAAAACGATTGCCCATCACCAAATCATAACCCTGTCGCAATTTTTCTAGGAAAGGCGAGAGATTGGTAAAGTCATAGCTATCATCGGCATCCCCCATAATAATGTATTGACCTTTGGCGGCGGCGATACCTCCCCGCAGGGCGCTACCATAACCCCTTTCCGGGATGGGAACCACCCGCGCCCCTGAATTAGTGGCAATTTCTTGGGAACCATCGCTACTGCCATTATCGGCGATTAGCACCTCTCCCGCAATTTTGTGTCGTTCCAGATAATCTCGCGCTTTGCCGATACAGGTGGCCAGGGTTTCCGCCTCGTTGAGACAGGGCATGATGATCGATAATTCTAAAGTAGGTATCTGCTCATTAGAGGCGGCATCTGCCATGACCTGATTTTCCAGCATAACAATCGCGGTGGAGTCGTTTTGCTCAAGAGTATAACAGGATTATTGACATTTGTGACAACAAATTTTTGATTGCTCAACAGTGCCGCCTTAATTGATTGGCTTGTCTTTGTCCCCAATAACCTATAATGATTGGGCTGTTCATTATCCAGATTTCCGAAGCTATCTAAGCTAGACAGGGCCTTCAGCATCCCAACAACGGGGTTTAGATTACGAACAGCTTAGGGCAAAAATTTGGCAACCCAGAGAAAATGATACTGAAAAATTAAAAATTGAAGTTTATCTTGGTTTCACAGCCATAAACCTTAGCTATATCAAGCTTAAAATCGAAATGAACTTAAAAGTTTAGTTGTAACATATAAGTTTAGAATTGACAGTGCCGATAGCAATGGATTACTGGGGAATAAATAACGTGAAGGTGCAGGGAAAAATGCCAGATCAATTGCAATATACAAAAATAAGCGGAGTAAAATTATAGATAAGGCAAAAGAAATAATCAATGTGTATTGATTGAGAAGTTGGGAGTGAACAGGTTTAACCAAGTAATAGACCAATAATATTACAAAAGATATCATTCCAAGAATATTGATGATCTGAATTAAAGGAGTGATCTGGTTTAAATAGAAGATAAGGTCTTTATTTAAATCTGGTTGGTTAACTAGATAAGTTCGACGATGTGCCACTCGATTAAATATTGATCTCATTTCAGGGGTTACTCGAGGATCATCCGTATTTTGTAATAATTTCTTACTACTGACTCGTGGCAAAAATAAATATCCACTCATTTCAGTTAATGAATGAGGAAATTTGTTTAGCCAAAATCCTATATCTATATCATCAAAAGAGAAAGTTTTCTGGTTAATTCTTTTATCGTTAAATGCCTCTTGCAGTTCAGAATTAATTTGAGTAAAAACTTGATACATACTCCTATCTTCTGTTAAATTGCTTCTTCTAATTGCTTCTATTGTTGACCAGTACACCCAATCAATTGCTACTTCTATATTAGTAGTATCTTTTCCACCGAGTCTAGTAATTCTCCTAGCTAATTCTTCTTCGATTAGAGGTTTGACTTGATTCAATGTTGGACTCACTTGATAAGCCATTTTTAATTGTTGGCGATTTATATTGACAAACTCAAAATCATCTATATTTTGACCATCATCTATACTCTGAATCTGGGAAAAAGTTTCTTTGAAAGCCGATGAGTTACTAATGGATAACGCTGGTAATTCTAGAAAAAAAGCATTTAATAAAGTAAAAACTGTAGTAATTAATAAACTTATAGCAATGGGAATAATACAAATCGGCAAAGCTTCTCGAATAGCTCTTGCTATATTCATTCTATTTCTTAATACAAGAATAACAAAAACAACTAGGTAACTCAGGAAGAACACTATCTGCTCTGGACGGGTAATGAATATTATTCCTAAACACAATCCACCAAGAACGGAAAATATTAGTGGCTCTTCGTTACTTGGTATGGTTCGATAGGGGGGCATAAATCGACTAAATCCTTATCTGGCAAGAGATTTAATCCATTAGTTCGCTCTAGATCAAAAATAATTGACAAAAATCGCCAAATATCTTTCTCTATAAGGGTTTCATCTCTTATAATCCTGTCCGTTGCATAAGACAAACCGAAGAGCCATATTAGTTTCCTGGCTAAATTTTCTGACATAACAGTTATGACAGTTAAAGCCAAAAGGATATGATATAAGCTAATGGCTATTGTTTCAGTTAAAATAGTATTGAACCACAGAAAAGTTGTTATATGAAAAGTTAAAATTGCAAAAATAACTAAGCAGATATATCGAGGAATTTTTAGTAATCTAAAACTAAAAACTAATAAAATATTAGAGAGAGTGTAAAAAATCTCATGACTAATTCTTAGAGAAAAATTAAGAAAATTAGAAAACATTATAAATATTGGATATCCTGGCATATAATCGATTATTGCCTTAGCTTTATTAGTAGGAAACCAAATATTCTGATCTGCCATTAACGTATAGAGCAAGGAATCTCTTGTCTGACCAACAATTTCACTGTTTCTGATTAAAAAAAACTTGATAATGATCATTGATAAAATCCCACAAGCAAAGAATAATTTGTTTATATCTTCGCAAAATATTCTCGTCAATAATTGTTTTTTTGCCATAATATTTACTGCACTTAACTAAATTAAGTAACGTCGAAATTGACCTACTAATAACAAGGAAAACTATCTGCTCTTAGGGTCTTTTTTATGCTTATTTAAACCACGAAAACTCCAGTGTTTGTGCAAGAAAAAATTATAAAACATTAAACCTGCACTCACAATTACTACCGATGCCATGTACCATAGTTTAAATACTTCTACCAAAATAAACATCCAAGCCACGTTAATTAATAAGCCAGAAAACATGACATTATAGTACTTTATCAATTCTGGAAAAAAGGTTTTTGTACTGGTATTAAAAGTATAAAACTTATTTAGGCAAAACCCAATAAAACTTGTATAAATTAGAGCAATCACTACCGAAGCAATGTAATGAAATTTGATTTTTTCAGTTAATAAATATATGGAAAAAGTATAAATAATATTACAGGTTAAACCAAAAATAAAAAATCGTCGAAATTGTTGACTAGATAGTAAAGAACAAAATTTGTAAAAACTCTTTTGAAGTAGATTAATCATAATTTAGATTACTTTGGCAATAACTTGGGTTAGACGATAGTAACTACTATATCGAATACAGATAAACTGTCCTCACATATTCAAATCTCTTATGATCATAGTCCCCTTTCTGGGATAGGAACCACCCGCGCCCCTGAATTAGTGGCAATTTCTTGGGAACCATCGCTACTGCCATTATCGGCGATTAGCACCTCTCCCGCAATTTTGTGTTGTTCCAGATAATCTCGTGCTTTGCCGATACAGGTGGCCAGGGTTTCCGCCTCGTTGAGACAAGGCATGATGATGGATAATTCTAGAGTAGGTATCTGCTCCTTAGAGGCGGCATCTGCCATGACCTGATTTTCCAGCATAACAATGGCGGTGGAGTCGTTTTGCCCAAGAGTATAACAGGTTATGTACAGCAGTGTCCCAAATTGTTAGCAGACAATCTGCTTATTCTTTTTCCTCTGAGCGGCAATCTATATCTGAAGTTGAATGGCGATCGCTCTACCCGACTCTCTGACTTTCTTTATTTGGCAATTTGACCCAAATTTTCGAGCAACTGAAATTCTGATACTATCCTCGCCATCCCACCTGATTATTTGCTAGAAGTCATGGCCAAATCTCCTTAACCCCAACTGACGTTAAATTTGCTCAAAAGCTATCTGCTTGCTACTGAATTTTTGATGCGTCCGGGACGCATCCCACAGCCAAATATCGCCAATTTCCCCCTAGGCTTTAGGTCTTAAATAAACTAGAGACTGTTGCCAAATTAAAGTGGGTTTATCGTAGTGATCGACCAGGTATAGACAGTTAACATCTTGCCAAAGGATGCGACCAACGAGGAGATCATCGGTGCTTAACTTAATTTCTACTTCCCGTTTCTCTTGAATATAGCTCTGTACTTGTTTGATACTCGGCAGACCAGGATCAAATTGAGACATAATGAGTTTATCGATGAGGTGTTCATCCTCTATTATTCCTGTTGAGTAGCTTTTATTGACCTTGACATCCTCACCGCCGTAAACGGACGGTGATTCCCAAACCTCACGATTTAGGTTTCTGCTTCTTTCCCGAAGGATTTTTCGCACCTGCCTTAACAGATTTACTCTGTTCTGGTCTTATGGTCGCTCTACAGACTGAC